>NZ_AZCR01000030.1:4048-4487 GCF_001433875.1 Lactobacillus delbrueckii subsp. delbrueckii DSM 20074 = JCM 1012 | reverse complement strand
TAGAAGCGAATGCGGCCGCAAGAGCTTGTTTCTTCGCAGACATAAGTTCATCGACTATGTTTCCCACTGCTTCCATAATCAAGGCTGGTCTCTTGATGCTTGCGTGGGTTATGCTTTGGCCAAGGGAATCTTCCAGAAGGATCAGGTCGTATCAACCAAAACTCTGTATAACTACGTTGACTTGGGCCTAATGGATATCAAGAACGGTGATCTTCCAGAGAAGGTCAAGCGCAATACTAAGACTCGTCGTGCCCGTGTAAACAAGCGTATCCTGGGACGAAGCATCGATGAACGTAGTCCTAGAATCGAAAGCCGTAAGGACTTTGGTCACTGGGAATGCGATCTGGTTCTTGGACACAAGACTAAGGACGATGATGTGTTGCTTACTCTGTGCGAACGAAAGACGCGTCAGTTCTTCATGATCAAGATCGAGGATAAA
>NZ_AZCR01000030.1:0-3996 GCF_001433875.1 Lactobacillus delbrueckii subsp. delbrueckii DSM 20074 = JCM 1012 | reverse complement strand
TGTGATAAAGGCAGCGTAGAACGGCACAACGGGCTTATCAGACGCTATATTCCCAAGGGAGACCGTATGGATAAGTACAGTATGGAAGATATTGCTAAGATCGAGGTATGGTGCAACTTTCTTCCTCGGAAGATCTTAAACTACAAGACTCCAGAAGAGTACTTTGACACCGAACTTGACGGCATTTACCGGCGTAGATAGTCAAAATCTACCAGATGTTATGGTAAGTGTTCAATTTATTCTTGCAATTGGCGAACCAATCTCTATCCTTTTGATGGGGACTGATACTGGGGCTTTGGGCAGAACCTACAAAGGCCGAACTGACTCCATTATGGTTGCGGTCTTAAATCCTAAGACTAAGAAGACAACCCTGGTCAGTTTTGAAAGAGACATGCAGGTCAACCTACCGGATTACCCAGAATATTCACCATCAAAGCTAAATGCAGCTTATGCATACGGGAATGCTAAAGAATTAGCCAAGGTCTTGAAGAAGTACTTCAATATTCCAATCAACGCCTATGTCTTGATCAATATGGGGGGCTTGAAGACCATTATCAACAAGGTTGGCGGGGTCGACATTACGCCAAACTTATCCTTCACTTATGAAGGCTACACCTTTACTAAGGGCGAAAAGACTCACATGGATGGGGCTAAAGCCTTAGCCTACTCCAGAATGCGTTACGATGACCCAGAAGGCGACTATGGCCGGCAAAAGCGACAAAGACAAATCTTAGCAGCTTTAATGAAGAAGGCAGAAAGTGCAACGACTTTGCTTAATACCAGCTTCATTTCGTCTTTGTCTAAGCAAGTCCAAACTGACATGACTTTCTCTGACATGACTAGTTTGGCCAAGAACTACCTGGCAGCTACCAAAAATCTGGAATCAGATTACACTCATGGGACTGGCTACATGGAAGATGGCGTGTAATACCAAAACATTTCAACTGCTGAACGGCAAAGAATCATTAACTTGATTCGGAAGGCCATGGGCTTAAAAACTAAAAAAGTAAGTTAATAAACTAAAGTCGGACATTGGATCCTACTTTTTGTATAATTAAG
Source organism: Lactobacillus delbrueckii subsp. delbrueckii DSM 20074 = JCM 1012 (assembly GCF_001433875.1). Classification (GTDB taxonomy): domain Bacteria; phylum Bacillota; class Bacilli; order Lactobacillales; family Lactobacillaceae; genus Lactobacillus; species Lactobacillus delbrueckii. The sequence goes on along the minus strand of NZ_AZCR01000030.1, from coordinate 2,937 downwards.
GTAAAGTTTTTTTTAGAAAGGAGTAGGCCGATGAAAAGAGTTATTACTTATGGTACTTTTGACCTGCTTCACTATGGCCATATTAACTTATTGCGCCGGGCTAAAGCCTTGGGCGACTATTTAATCGTGGCCTTGTCAACGGACGAATTTAACTGGAATTCAAAACATAAGAAGACCTATTTTTCTTATGAAGAACGTAAGCAGTTGCTTGAAGCAATTAGATATGTTGATCTGGTTATTCCCGAAAAAAGCTGGGATCAGAAAAAGAGCGATATGAAGGAATACCACATTGATACCTTTGTCATGGGGGATGACTGGAAGGGAAAGTTTGATTTTCTAAAAGATGAAGGCGTAAACGTTGTGTATTTGCCACGAACGCCAGAAATCAGCTCATCTAAGATTAAGCATGACCTTTATGATGCGAATGAGGTAAGTGAAAGTAAGTTGTCTCACGATGATCTCAATACTAATCCCCAGTAAAGATCATTGAGTTTAGAAGCTAAAAAGGATTCAAGTTTTTAACTTGAATCCTTTTTAGCTTCTATCTTAATAGCTTAAAGCGCGCTTGCTGCCACTTAGCCATTTCAGGGTTGAATAATGATACCAGAAGTTCTTGGCACTCATAGATGCCTTTTTACCGGTCCAGGGATCGTTGTAGTAAATTTTAGAGCGGTTGTAACCAGTTAAGAGCAAGGCATGGTTTGGAAAGTGGTCGACCAATTGTTGCTACTTTTTAGACTTAAAAATCCAGAACTTGCTGGCCACGTAGTTTAAGACGATCACCACAACATTAGAAACGATCTTGATCACCATGTCGTTTAAGCCCATCTGCTCGGCAAAGATGAACATGATCAGCCAGTCTAAGATCCCGGTGCCCAGCCGCGCCGCGAAGAAGGCCAGGATTTCCTTCCAGTAGTCTTCAAAGGTTTCGGCTTCGCTATGAAAGACCCACTTGCGGTTGGTGAGGTAGGCAAAGAGGACTGAGGCAAACCAGGCAATGATGTTGCTGACCATCATGTAGACGTGGAAGACGCGGTAAAAGAGCCAGTAGGCGACGATGTTAACGACGGTGGTTAAGACGCCGAAGATGACGTAGGGGATCATGTCTTTATATTTGTCCCAGAGCTGATTGATTTTTTCTTTGTCCATGTTTGATACTCCAATTTTATGTATTGTTGTAATTAAAAGCACTAATATAAAGAATAGCACAGAGCAGAACTTTAGAAAAATGATCTTGTGATATTGATAATAAAATTAATAATCACAACTTTTGTTGATAAGTCGACTAATGGTATAAAATATGTAGAAAGGAATTCGTAAGGGGAAGTGAAAAAATGTATCATGAACTGGCTTTGCTGATCCGCTTTGTGGTCATTGGCGCCTGTGTTTTGGCAGGCTACTGGGCTATCCGCACGGGGAACTCCTTTTTGCGGTTGGTAGTAACGGTTATCTATGGCTGTGCTTTGATCTACTATGTGTTTGCATCAAGAATGCTGACGGCTGCTGTCTACTACTGGCAGCATCCGGCCCAAATGGCCGCCGGCTCAGAGGTTTTGAAAGACCCGGCCTTTTGGAAGTGGGGGCTGAAAAAAGTCTTTGCCAGCTCAAACTATGGCGGCCGCTACGGCTTTTTGATGAATGTTCTGCTCTTCATGCCCTTGGGTTACATTATTCCATCCTGGTCCAAGTGGCTGCATAGCATCATGATCACCACATTTATGGCCTTCTGCCTGTCCTGGTTTATTGAACATTTCCAGCGGATGACAGGGCTGGGCATATATGATGTTAACGACATGATCGCCAACACCATGGGTGCCTTCTTAGGAGCCGTAGCAATCATGCCGACCTTGTGGATGTGGGACATCCAGGCCAGAAAACTCCGCAAGGCCCGGGAACACGCGAAAGCTGAAGCCAAGGGGGAAGCAGAAGCTGCCCGTTTGGACCGGGTCAGCCGGCAACTGGCTAACCCAACTGAAAAGGTACCGAAGGTTAAGATGAGCCGGAAGGACTACCGGCAAAGACACGGCGACGAAGCCGATTAAGGAGCAAATCATGTTGCTGCGCGCGGTTGAGCTGCATAACTTTCGCGGTTATCGCAATTTTAAGCTGAAATTCGCCCCCTTGACCAGTCTCTTAGGTGAAGGGGAAGTGGGCAAGAAGACCATCCTGCGGGCTCTGGACATTTTTTCAACGGCCCTTTGGCTAAGCGGCCTTTGAAGCTGCAAGACTTAAATGAGAAAGCCCTCAAGACCGGGGACTGGCAAATTGCTATCACTTGCTATTTCGATGATTTTGCTATCAAAAAGTCCTTTGACCTTAAGCGATATTTGGAAGAAAGCGACAGCTTCGCGGAAGAAGGCGGAGACTTTCAGCCAGTTACGGACCAAAACCGGGGCCGCTACCGGCAGCTTTCAGCCAGCATGCCCCTGTATGTCTTTTTTGATGAAGAGTCAAAGGCGGCCAGCCCCTTGAACTTCGTGGCCCGCAGCGCTATTAGGGACAAGGCAGCGGAAATCAAGGAAATTCAGGACTACCTGGACGACCGCCTGGGCCGCAGTCTCTCCCAGCTTCTGGCCAACTACCGGGACTTGGGTGAACCAGATCCCCAGTTTGTCTTCCAGGATCCCAACCTGGCTGAACTAATCAAGCAGCGTGAAAAGGTCGGGGTGACTGGAACGGCCAAGGTCAGCCGGATTATTCTGGTCTTTCTTTTAGCCCAAAGTGAAAATGCCAGCATCGACAACGTGGTCTATGCCTTTGAAGCGAATGATTTGTCGGAGGAAGATGAAGCCTTGTTGGCCCAGGCCCTGCTTAAACTGGTCGCTAAGAACAAACAAGTCATCTTGATTCCGCGCACTGATGTGACCCCCAAAATTGGGACAATTTAGTATTACGCCGTTAAGGTTGTTAAAACATGATTCCGATATTCAATCGGGG
>NZ_AZCR01000003.1:75860-77446 GCF_001433875.1 Lactobacillus delbrueckii subsp. delbrueckii DSM 20074 = JCM 1012 | reverse complement strand
TTTTTTGTGCTCTGATCCAGTGAAAACGATTTTTCTTACTGGATCGGAACAGTGTTCAATTTGATTTTACAATCGACGAATTTAAAAGAAAGCCAATTACCCCCTTCCTTTTTGTAAGTATCCATGCTAAACTATATAGTAAGCAACGAATGTGTGTTCATGCAATCTCATTTTAAAGGAGCGTGGTAACAATGGTAGATTTATATGTTTCTCCAAGCTGCACCTCATGCCGCAAGGCAAAGCAATGGCTTGAACAGCACAATATTCCCTACAAGGAAAGAAACATTATTTCAGATCCTTTGAACCGGGAAGAAATCATTCATGTTTTGAGAATGACTGAAGAAGGCACGGAAGAAATCGTGTCAACACGGTCGAAGGCTTTCCAAGAGCTGAATATCGACCTGGACGACATTTCAATGAATGAACTGATCGATTTGATTGAAAAGAACCCAAGCCTGCTGAGACGGCCAATTATTTTGGATGACCGCCGGATGCAGGTTGGCTATAATGAAGATGAAATCCGCCGCTTCCTGCCGCGTAGCGTGCGCCGGCTGGAAATAGCCCGGGCTAAGCGCCTGGCAGAACAGGATTTTTAATTTCAGAATAGAAAGTTGCAGGCGTTAGCTTCTAGAAGCTAACGCTTTTGCTTTGTTGGCTTTTTAGGTTACAATAACGGTACACATATAAGGAGGGATGAAGATGCGCGTTGAAAAGGTGAATGAGAACACGCTCCGCGTAAGCATGACCCGGGAGGATCTGAACCAGCGGGGCTTGAAGATCTTGGATTTACTCGGCAACCGGGAAAGAGTCCAGGAATTTTTCCTGTCAGTTCTCCGCGAAGTGGACGAGGACAATGACTTTGCCAGCGATGCGCCGGTGACTTTCCAGGTCATGCCCAACGATGGCGGGATCGATCTCTTGATTACCAAGATGAATGCAGGCAGCGACCTGCCGGAAGAAATGCGGCGCTTCTTTGATCCTGAAGCCAATGGGGTCGGAGACGATATGGCGGAAGCGGTTGAGGAAGATGACTGGGCCTTTTCCGACTTGAACCCGGCTGATGACGCTAACACTGAGATGGACCCGGTGATCATGCAGGACCTGGGCAACACCGATGATGAAGACTACGAGGACTACTGGAGTTACCAGGAGACCCATGTTTTAGTCTTTGACGATATCGATGACCTCCTGGCTTTGGCTGACAGCCTCAAGGTCAGTGACCTGGCGTCCAGCGTCTACTACTACAAGCAGCAGTTTTATCTCAAGCTGGCTTTTATGGACGAGAACTACGCGGAAATCAAGCCAGCTGATGCCTGGGCGATCGCCAATGAATTTGGCCGCCAGGTGTCCGCTGACGAATTCCAGCAGGCCCAAGCCCATGGCCAGTGCCTCTTCCAGCAGGACGCGCTGGGAGCTTTGCGCCGGCAGTTTGCCAGCAAGCGGGCTTAAGAATCCAGATGATAATTTAAGGACTCCTTCGGGGGTCCTTTTATTTTCTACTCTAAGTCAAGTGTTATCAACGATTTTAGGCAATTTTATTTTGAAATAAGGGCCTAATCGGGAAATGGTTCCCGGAGAATCGAGTT
>NZ_AZCR01000003.1:33033-75775 GCF_001433875.1 Lactobacillus delbrueckii subsp. delbrueckii DSM 20074 = JCM 1012 | reverse complement strand
ATAGCGGCCTTCTTGTGACTTGCAGTCTCAGAAGACCGTTTTCGTTTCTCGTAATAATCCGCAATATGACAAGGGTTTCCCACTTTCTTAGCAGACTGAATTTGGCTTATGGCCAAGTACAGCACCTTTCTGCCAATAGCCGTCCCACGCTTTGAAATTGACAGGTGGGCCGTGAGATTGCCAGATTCATAAACTTGAGGATCAACACCAACGAAGGCATTTAATTGGCTAGGGTTGTTAAAACGTCTGATATCCCCGAGCTCACTAATAATTCTCAAGGCAGTATTTTCGGCGATGCCAGGAATGCTTTTAAGGATCTCTAGATCCGGCTTGGGAGCGAGCTTGGTCATCTCCTGTAAAGCTGTCTGGCACGCCTCTTCAGCGCTCAGAATATTGTTAATGGGCCATTTCAAGGCCACGAATATGAGCACTGCTCTTTTTGAAAGCTGGGCATGCGAGCTTGGCCAGCCGGATAAGCCTCTGCGCCAGATCATTGGCACGTTTTTCACCAATACCAGATAAGCTCTTTAAGAAGTCGATGATATCGGCTTCTTTTGTTTCTAGTACGATATCAGGGTGCGGGAATCTGAGAACAATACTCCAGTAGTTTTTTCCTCTCGGATTAGCCATTAGGTGCTCAATCTCTGGGAAAGTGAGCTGAATGGCTTTGTGCAGTCTATTCCTGTTGGTTATCAGATCGTGCGAAGCCTGCTCATAGATACGGTTGTTGGCCATCAATTCTTGATATTTCTTCGCTTTGAACATAGGCTAGCCGTTGCGGGTGCTCAGACTGCAGCTTGGCAAGGTACATTGCATCAAGCTTATCGGTCTTGTTCTGGTGCAGGTCATCCTTTGTCTTTCTTTTGGCTTCTAGCGGATTCATCATGACATAGCGCAATTCGTGCATGTCCAAGAATGCCTGGAGTCTTCTGGAATAGACGCCAGTTGCTTCAAAGATAATCTGTGGGTTAGTAACCTGCTTAAGGTCACCTAGCAGCTGATTGAAGCCTACCATATCGTTGGAGATGGCATAGTCATTAACTTTTTGGCCATTGACCATAATGCATACGTTAGACTTTCGGCTGCTAACATCAATACCGAAAACAGTTTTCAATAAATCCATAAGAATAAACCTCCGCTTTACTTGGAGATGAGCTACCTCCACCTAATCCAATCAGATCTAATTTTCTCAACAGGACTTTAACAGCCAACATACTTAGACGAGATTCACAATTGAATGGTGAAGCTGCCCGTTTTACTTACGACATCGTGTGTCCAAAGAGCTCACGGCATTGGCTTCATCTCCACTTTACATAGTAAAAGAAAAAGTGTTGAACGACTACTCCGTCGAGTAATCATCCAACACTAGGTTAGTATGTTTTGCCTATTTTAAAAAAATCTCCCCTTTTTGGCGTACTAGTTAATGGGGGATTATTTTGTACGCAGCTTTGTTAAATAAAGAACTGGTCCTGGCCGTCAGTGAGGCCGGCAAGGTCCGGGAGAACCCGGCCTATCTCAACCAGGAAGTCTACCGCTGCCCGCGCTGCCGGAAACCGGTCATCCTGGTTTTATCGCAGAAGGCAGAGCCTTTTTTCAAGCACTACCAGGCTTACCGGGGGCTAGGAGAACAAGAGGAGCACCGGCAGGGGAAAATGCTCCTCAAAGCCGCTTTGACCGCGGCGGGGCTAAATGCGAAAGCTGAAGTGCCGCTGGCTGACGGTGCCTTGCGGGCTGACATTTTGGCCACACCGCTCTTGGCCTTTGAAGTCCAGTGCGCGCCCTTAAGCAAGGGGGAGTTTGCCCACCGGCATGCCCTTTACCAGGCGATTGGGATTAAGGATGTCTGGTTGGTCGGCCGCCGGCATTTTTTAGGGGAAAAGCTAAAGCAGACCCAGCTGATCTTTTTCCGGGAAAACCGGTGCTGGGGAAGCTATTATCTGGAAATCCACCAAGAGGCAGGCTTGATTAGATTGAAGTACCAAATAAGGCAGGCCCCTGTCAGCCAGACCTTGCTGTACCGGCAGGTGGACTTCGCCTTGGACGCAGAAGGAATTGCCGCTTTATGGCACTTTAGGCCCCTTTTGCCCCCGCCTTTGGCCGATGACTGGGTCAAGGAGCGGGACTATCTGGACCAGCAGCTGAAGGAAAAGAGCAAGCTGGGTCAGAAGCTGGGGGAATTGATGTACCTGGCCGGCTACACTGTCTTTACTTTGCCCAAGGAAGCTTTTTCCACTTGGCGCAGGCCGGGGGAGAAAAGCTGGCTCTTGAAATTTTTGCAGCAAAAAAACAGCCCCTAAAGGAGAGGCTGGCTATAAGAGATGAAGGTGGCTGACCGGATAATGATAATAAAGTGGAGCATTCTCCGTTAGCTGCATCAAGGGTTCAAGGCAGCTGTCCGCGCTGTTTTGGAAAATTTGCAGGAGGTCGTCGTCGCTTAATTCACCATCAAGCAAGAGACCGCTGTCATCGATCTGGTCGTCAAAAATCACGGTTGAAGGCAGGGCCGTGATTTGGAATTTCCTGGCCAGCTGCTGGTCCTGGGCAATGACGTCTTTAAGGCAGGCATCTTTCAAAGTAGATGAAATTTTCTTTGGCTTGATATTGAGGCTTTCCATCAATTCTTCAGCCAAGGCCGGGGAATAAGACCGCTGGCCGTCACTCAAACTTTCCTGCAACTTGAACAAAAAGCTCCTGGCCTTCTTCTTGCCATAAGCGATTTGCACGGCATAGTAAAAGCTCTGGGCGCTGACTGAGGCATTGTGATAATTGGCTAAATTGATGGAAGTGTTGAAGTTCCAGTTCCGCTTGACCATGTCGGCTTTCATGGCTTCCATGGTTACCAGGGGAATGTAATTGACGGAAATTTCAAGTTGCAGTTCTTCCGCCAATAGCCGGATGCGTTTTTCAAGCTGGTAGCAGGATAAACCTAAGGGATTGATAAACAGAAAAAGTTCGAACATGGTCGACCTCCAATTTTTGCTTCATCTGCTACTTTAACAAAGCTTTTACTTGAAAACAAAAGAAAAGCTTTCGCCTATTCTTACTTGGCATGCTGGCTGGCCCGGGCAATCTTGCTCTGGTTGTTGGCTGACTTGACCGGCAGGGCAAAGCGGGTCTTAATTTCTGCCAGGGCTTCCTTGATAGCAGCCGGGGAGTCATTTTCAATTTCCATTTCCCAGTCCTGGTAGCCGTCCGGGTAGCTAGTCTGGTCTAAAGTCAGCTCGCAGCCCTTTGGCCCGTCTAAAAGGATCCGCCGGGTCTTGCTCCAGGAAAAAAGGGTCAGCTGGCTGGCTTTGTCCGGGTAATGCTCTAAAAGGTACTGGCCAACATTGCCAGTCAGACTTGGCCGGCCCTTTTTTAAAAAGTCCTCGGCTTCAGGCAGGGTTAAATCATCATTGATTTCCAGGCTTTCATGGTAGGTCTCCTGCAGCTTCTTGACCGGAACCTTGATGGTTTCCTCGGCCCGGTCTTGGAAGCAGCGGATTCTGAGGGCACTGTGGTCTTCTTTTAGCTGCTTGTCCGGGGTGTCAAAATAGTGGTTGCTCTGTTTGAAGTCGCTCTTGACCGGGTAGGCAGCGACGATAGCCTCATAGCTGGCCTGGTCCAGGGCGACTTTGGCTTCAATTTCGCGGTTTTTGCTCATTTTTTAAGACTCCTTTGCTAGATAAAAATTAAAAAGGTTGCGTTGGTGCTTTCGCTAACATCTATGTTAAAATGAATTTGTTTAAGATGGAAGGAAAATGTCTGTGATTACTGATTGGGATACTTTTTTATGGCCATACAATGAAGCCGTAAATGAACTAAAAGCTAAATTCAGAGCTCTCCGGCAGAGTTTCTTGACCAAGGGAGAGCATTCGCCAATAGAATTCGTGGTTGGCCGGGTGAAAACGGTCGACTCCATTAAGGAGAAAATGCAGCGGCGGGTCATCAGCCCGGACGTGATCGAAACCGACATGCAGGACATTGCCGGTATCCGGATCATGTGCCAGTTTGTCGATGACATCTACCGGGTCGTTGACCTGCTCCATGCCCGCGATGACCTGGAAGTCGTCGAAGAGCGCGACTATATCCAAAATGCCAAGCCGTCCGGCTACCGGTCCTACCACATGGTGGTGGCCTACACGGTTTATCTGCCCGAGGGGGCCAAGCGCCTTTTGGCGGAAATCCAGATCCGTACTCTGGCCATGAACTTCTGGGCCACGGTTGAGCATACCTTGAACTACAAGTACCAGGGGGCCTACCCGGAAGATATTTCTGAGCGGCTCAAGCGGACGGCGGAAGCTGCCTACCAGCTGGATGAAGAGATGTCCTCTATCAGAAATGAGGTCAAGGAAGCGCAGAAGATCTTCACCAAGAACAAGGGCAAGGAAAAGTCATGAAAGTAGCTATCGTTCACAATGACCGCGTGACCACCCAGGTGGCGGTCCGGCACCTGCAGGTGCTGCTCGCTGAAAAAGGCATTTTGCAGGACCAGCAGCATCCCGACCTGGTAATTTCTGTCGGCGGTGACGGTACCTTGATCTCTGCCTTTCACAAGTATAAGCAGCAGCTGGACAAGATCTGCTTTGCCGGTATCCACACCGGCCACCTGGGCTTTTACACCGACTGGCGGAACTACGACATGGAGAAGCTGGTTGACGCCCTGGCCAGCCATCCCGTTGAAGAAAACGAGGTGGGCTACCCGCTTTTGGAGATGAAGGTAACCACCAGCTGCGGGGAGAAGCGCTTTTTGGCCTTAAATGAAGCCTCAATCAAGCGGATTTCCAAGACCATGGAAGCTGAGGTCTGGCTCGGGGGCGAGCGCTTTGAGAATTTCCGGGGCGACGGGCTCTGCGTGTCAACCCCGACCGGGTCAACGGCCTACAGCAAGTCCCTGGGCGGAGCGGTAATCCACCCCCGCCTCAAGACCCTGCAGCTGACCGAAATTGCCTCGATCAACAACCTGGTCTTCCGGACGGTGGGCTCGCCCATCGTTATTGCCCCGGATGAGTGGATCACCATCGTGCCGAAGATTTCCGACCGGGCGGTTGTGATCGTCGACGGGAAAAGGATCAGCTTGACCGACGTACAGAAAGTAGATTATAAAATTGCGGCGGAAGAGATTCGCTTTTACCAGTATGGCCACCACCATTTTTGGGAGCGGGTCAACGACGCCTTCATTGGTGACAGATAGTGCAAGTATACAAAATGATTGTTGCGAAAAATGACCCAGGCCAGCTGAGTCATTTTTTGCTGAAAAAAGGTTTTTCCCGGCGGGCAGTCAACAACTGCAAGAACCACGGCGGGATGATGCTGGTCAACCACCACCGCCGGAATGGCAGCTACCGGTTAAAAGAAGGGGACGTGGTCCACTTTTTGATGGGCCAAGAGCCGGTCAACCCCTGGCTCAAGGTCTCCCGCCTGCCCTTGGACATTATTGAAGAAACGGCTGACTATTTGGTGATCAACAAGCCGGCCGGCCTTTTGTCGATTCCTTCCGGCTTTCATGCGGAAGACGCGGTAATCAACCGGGTGCTGGCTTACTTTGAAAAGCAGGGGGTCAACCCGGCTTACGTCAAGCCCCACATCGTGACCCGGCTGGACCAGGACACTTCCGGCCTGGTTCTCTTGGGCAAGAACGCCATCGCCCATGACCGCTTCAGCAAGCTGGGCAAGGATGCTTTTATCAAAAAGTACCACGCTATCGTGCATGGTAACTTCGCCGAAGGAGATTTAAGCGGCCTGATCGACAAGCCCCTGGCCCGGGTGGGGGACACGGTCAAGCGGGAGGTCAATCCAAAGGGGCAAAGGGCCTTGACTGAATACCGGGTCCTTGACCAGGTCCCGGGGGCCAGTTTAGTTGAACTCCGCCTGTTGACCGGTCGGACCCACCAGATCCGGATCCACATGGCTTCTATCGGCCATGTCCTTTACGGAGACGACCTATACGGGGCCAGGGATGCTTTTGCCCGCCAGGCCTTGAACTGCTTCTACCTGTCCTTCACCAACCCCTTCAGCGGGGAAGAGCGGGAGATTGAGATTCCCGACCCAGGCGACATGCAGGGCTTGTGGCGGCAGCTGAAGCAAGAAGCAGGGAAATAAATTAGCAGAAAAATAACAAAACAATAAAGTCAAAAAAGGAGACAGGCCGGCCTGTCTCCTTTTCTTATTCATCTGTTATCTATTTTTACGTGTTTGAGATTACTGCCCAAGCCAGGCCCCCGAGGGCACAGATGGCTAGCAGCGGCAAAACTACTGAGCTGATCAAGGCAAAGGCCAGGCCGACCCCGATCAAAAAGATCAGAACCCGCCAGAGGGCCACGCCCATCTTCCAGCAGAGCCATAAAATAAAAAGTAAGCAAAGCAAACTTAACATGTTTATTCACCGTCCTCTAGCTTGCTATCCTTAAGCGATAATCATAGCATATTTTCGCGTGAATACGAGGATTACGCAAATACCAGACCGCAGATGATGACGATGATCCCCAAAACAATCCGGTACCAGCCGAATGGCTTGAAGTCGTGGGTCTGCACGTACTTTAGCAGGAACTTGATTGACAGGTAGGCCACGATGAAGGAAACGACCATACCAACCAAGAGGATAGCCAGCTGGTTGCCGACAAAGACGTGGCCGGCCTTGAAGAACTTGAACAGCTTCAAAAGCGACGCCCCGAACATGGTCGGGATAGCCAGGAAGAAGGAGAACTCAGTTGCCACGTAGCGGCTTGACCCGATCAGCATGGCCCCCAGAATAGTTGCCCCAGACCGGGAAGTCCCCGGGATCATGGACAAAACCTGGAAGCAGCCGATCAAAAGGGCGGTCTTATAGCTCATCTTGTTTAAATCAGTCAAGCTCGGCTGCCGCTTGGCGTAGTAGTTTTCCAAGACGATGAAGAGGATACCATAGATGATCAAGGTGGCGGAAATTACCTGCCAGGAGGTCATGTTTTCTTCCAGCCAGTCATTCAGCGGCAGGCCGATGATGATTGACGGCAGGACAGCCGCGATGACCTTGAACCAGATCTGCCAGGTCTGACCTTTTTCCCGCTTGCTCTTTGACGGGGCAAAAGGATTCAGCTTGTTAAAGTAGATCACGATGACGCTCAATATGGCCCCCAGCTGGATGACAACCATGAACATGTTGATGAAGCTGGTTGGCTGGTCTAACTTGATGATGTAGTCGGCCAGGTAGAGGTGGCCAGTTGAGGAGATCGGCAGAAATTCCGTAACCCCTTCGATGATGCCGAGAATGATGGCTTTGAAAATGTCTAGCATGTTACTAAAAAAATACTCCTAATTTAATCAGTGAATAAAACTCTGGTGCCTTCTGGAACCGCGATGTCCTTTTCCAGCGGGGTCAAGGTCCCGTCGCTTTGCCGCTGGTAGAGGGTAGCGTTGTTGCTGTTTTGGTTGGCGGCAACGACGTACTTTTCTTCCGCGTCCCAGTTGAAGTCTCGCGGGAATTCGCCAAAAGTTGACACCCGCTGGACCAGCTTCAGGGCCTGGTCCGTCAAAACGGCAAAGACGGCGATGGAATCGTGGCCGCGGTTGGACACGTAGAGGAACTTGCCGTCACTTGACAGGCGGATGGCCGCTGCCCCGTTGTGCTGGTCCCAGCTTTCCGGAATGGTTGAGTAGGTGGCCAGGGACCGGAACATCCAGTTTTCTTCGTCAAACTTGACCGCGTTGACCTGGCTGGAAAGTTCACCGGCCACGTAGAAGTACTTGCCGTCCGGTGAGAAGGCCAGGTGGCGGCTGCCGAAGCCGTCTTCGTTTTGGTAGCTGGCCAGGTGGGTCAGCTTTTGCCCGTCAAAGCCGTAGAAGTCGACTCTGTCTTGGCCCAGGTCGCAGGAAACCAGGTGCCCGCCCGGAGTTTCATCAAAGTAGTGCGGGTGAGCGCCGGATTGTTCAGGCCGCGGCCCTAAAGCCTTGTTTTCGTGCTTGACCTGGTCAAGCAGGGTCAGCTGCCCCTGGTCATCATAGCTGATGACGGCCAGGACCCCAGTGTGGTAGTTGGCCGTGTAGAGCAGCTTTTTTTCCTTGTTGATGCCGATGTAGGCCGGAGAAGCCCCCTCGTGCAGCAGCTGGCTGACCAGCTTGCCGTTTGCAAAGGCCGCGATGCCCCCCTGGCCGTTTTCATTCTTAATGGTAAAAATGAACTGGCCGTCTTTTTGGAAATATGTTGGCCCGCCGACTTCAACGACGTTTCTTCTTTGTTCCAGATGGGCCTGGTCACCGGAGCCGATAAAGTCAAACTGGTAAATGCCGGCTGACTCGTGCTTGGTGTAGCCGCCAATTAAAATATGCAATTTAAACCTCCTTATTTACTCCACAATAACTCTAGTTTAAATATTAAGCTTATCTTTAGCAAATGTCGATAAGAGATAGTCGTCCGTAAAGAATAATTAACAATTCTTTTCTTCTTAGCTTTAAGTTCCCGGTGAGTATGTTAGAATTTAACCAGGTGATAAAAATGAAATGGATATCTACAATTAAAGCAATCGGACCAAACGCGATCAGTGAAAAAGACCGCGTCGTAATTTTGTTTGGCCAGATGGCCAAAGATGAACTGCAGGACGTTTCCGTCATCCAGGCCTTTGATGATGAACAGGCTGCCCAGGCAGTCGTTCTTAAGAAGGGCGATACGGTGACCATTGACGGGACGACCTTTTTGATCAACTATGTTGGCCCTATGGCGGTCAGCAACTTGCGGACCTTGCATCACGCCAGCCTCTTTTTCACTGACAAAGTGCCAAAGAAGCCGATGTCCAACGCCCTCTACCTGGACTTGCCAGAAGACCAGGAAATGCCGAAGTTCAGAGTCGACGACAAAATCGTTTACGAACACCTGTAGGCTGGATTAATGAAGAAAAGAGACACGAGCCTCTTTACGGACTGGGTGCTTAACAACCGCTTCAGCGTCGGCTTGATCAATGTGCTCTTGGTCCTGGTGATCGTGCTGGTCTTTAACAAGATTTCCTTTATCTTGAATCCGGTCAACACCTTCATCAGCGCCATCCTGCCGCCCCTTTTGGTGGCCATGGTCCAGTACTATCTGATGGAGCCGGTGGTTGATAAGCTGGAAGAGAAGTTCAAGGTGCCGCGGACGGTCACCATCATGGTGATTTTTGCTATAGTCACGGTCTTCTTGATCTGGGCCATCAATTCCCTGATTCCGGTCGTCCAGAGCCAGATTGACTCCTTAGTCAAGAACTGGCCCACGATCTGGAAGAATTCGACCAACGCGGTTGATGAGCTCCTGCACAGTCCGAAATTCAGCGGCCTGCGCGATTCTCTGCAAAAGCAGATGACTTCTTTGCAGAAGAATTTCAGCAAGAGCATGGAGTCAGCCGTCTCCAGCGCCCTGGGGAATTTAACCAGCGCGGTCACCGTAGCGACAGCCGTCTTCACGACCCTGGCCACAGCTCCGTTTTTGCTCTTCTTTATGCTGAAAGACGGGCACAAACTGCGGCCTTTTCTGGTCAAGTTCGCTCCCCAGCGCTGGGAGCAGGCGACCAGCAAGTTGCTGCATGAAGTCAACCAGGCTGTGTCTTCTTACGTGATCGGCCAGGTTTCCGTGGCTATCTGCGTGGGGATCATGTTATTCATTGGCTATACGATTATCGGCGAGCCTTACGGGGCAGCCCTGGCGATCTGTTCTGGCTTTTTGAACCTGATCCCTTACTTTGGGACCTTCATCGGTTTGATTCCGGCCTTAATCATCGCTTTAGTGACTGATTTGTCGATGGTAGCCAAGGTCTTAGTGGTTTTCTTTATTGAGCAGATCATTGAAACCCGGGTCATCAGCCCGCTGGTTGTCGGCAACCGCTTGAAGATGCACCCGGCGACGACGATTATCGTCATGCTGGGAGCTGGCTCAGTCTGGGGCCTGTGGGGCGTGATTGGCGGGATTCCGATCTACGCGGTGATGAAAATCCTTTTGACCCATGTCTACCGGTACTACCGGAAGGTTTCCCACCTTTATGACGACAGTTTCCAGGATGAAGCAGACCAGGCTGGACGAGAAGAAAAGGAAAGGAAATAAATGACCAACCATATTGTTTTGTTTGAGCCGGAAATTCCCGACAACACGGGCAACATTGCCAGAACCTGCGCGGGAACCAACACGGTGCTGGACTTGATCGAGCCCTTGGGCTTCCACCTGGACGACAAGCATCTCAAGCGGGCCGTTTTAGACTACGGCGGTGAAGTTGAAATCCGCCGCCATGACGACCTGCGGGCATTTCTGGCTACTTTGCCGGACAATGCCGAGATGTACTTGATCTCCAAGTTCTCCAGCAAGGCTTATACTGACGTCGACTACACGGACGAAAGCAAGGACTACTACTTTGTTTTTGGCCGGGAAACGACCGGTTTGCCGGAAACCTTCATGCGGCAATACGTGGACCGCAATCTCCGCATTCCCATGTCCGACAAGATCCGGGCCTTCAACCTGTCCAATTCGGCAGCGATTGTAATTTTTGAAGCCTTGCGCCAGCAAGGCTTTCCCCACATGGAAAAGTCCCACCACTATGAAAATGACAAGCTCAAGGACGACTACAATCGTCCTGGCCGCTACCAGCGGAACCTGCCCAAGCATTAGTGGCTAAAAAGAAATTTATGAGGTAAAATTATGGAATTTAACAAGCAGACCCCAATCATCGTTCGTGCCTTTCACTATGACCTGCTCGATGAGCCAGAAGAAAAGAATGAAGTCAACGTAGCCATCCGCCAGGTTGTCGCTACGGGCGAAGACGGCGTTGAAGATGCCGGCGAGGCAGGTGGCTACTACGAAGTAGCCGTTGTCTACGACGTTACGCCAGACGAAGACAACATCATCGAAATCAGCGGGGTCAACACCCAAGTCGTTCAGCTTCTGGGCTACCACGGCGACGGCCAGGACCTGGACCAGGAAACCTACCGTTTGCTCAGCCGGCCGCTGGTTGAATACATCGAAACCTTGACTTACGAAGTTAGCCAGGTTGCCTTGGATGAACCGATCAACTTGGACTTTGAACCTAATTTCTAAGGATTGAGCAGGTGAAGAAATGCCTCGAAAGAAAAGGCAGGCTAATCGTAAAAACAAAAATAAAAAGAAAACAGAAGAATCTTTGAGCTGGGTGGTTACCGGGATCGTCTCGATCCTGGTAGCCATTTTGGCGTTATTACGCTTTGGCTGGTTGGGCAAGGAACTGGCCAATCTTTTGCGGCTCTTGATTGGGGACAGCTATCTTTTAGGCGGAGCCTTCCTGGCCATTTTGGGCCTGGTCATGCTGATTTACGGGCAGCCGCCCCGCTTTGGCTTTAAGCGGACAAGCGGCTTGACTTTGGCTTACCTGGGCCTTTTGTACATTTTGGCCAGCCGCTTTTTCAATGGCAGAAGCGTCCACAGCGAATTTTTGCCCGCCTTCAAGAACGTGATCTTTGAAGAACTGGCCCGGGCCAATGTCACCGTCAGCGTCGGCGGGGGCTGGATTGGGAGCTTCCTGTACGGGATCTTCTACCAGCTTTTAGGCCAGATTGGCGGCCTGTGCCTGGCTGTTTTGAACATAATCAGCGGGATCTTGATGTTCTTTGACGTCAAATTCCGCTCCCTGGTCGCTGCTTTTCAAAAAATCAGCCGCTCCTTTATCCAGCAAAGCAAGGATGGAGCCGGCCAGCTAAAGGAAAAGTACTCTGAATACAGGGAGCAGCAAAAAAAAGATCCCAACAACCGGGAGAAGCTGACCGACTCTTGGCGGGATAGCGAAGAAGTCAAGCCGGAGAAAAAAACAAGGCAAGAGAAGGCAGAGAAGCAGGCAGCCAAGCCTTCCCTGCCGGAAATCCAGGTGGCAGAGCAGCACCCTGACCCGCCGGTCACTCATTCACTGGAACTGGATGACCCGCCCAAGCCTCGCAGCCAGGCTGAAGATGACCAGAAGATGATTTTGGCCGACCAGCAGGTTGACCATGGTCTGGACAAGAGCACGGTCAGCCATGATGACAACTACCAGTTCCCGCCCCTGTCTCTGTTAAAGGCCGTCCAGGCCAGTGACCAGTCCAGCGACAAGGATAAAATCAAGCAGAACACGGCTATTTTGGAGGAAACCTTCAAGAGCTTCGGGGTGGAAGTCAATGTTAAAAAGGCTATCTTAGGCCCGACCATCACCCGCTACGAAGTCCAGCCAGCCGTTGGGGTCAAGGTCTCCCGGATTGTCAACCTGGCCGATGACTTAGCCCTGGCCCTGGCGGCCAAGGACATCAGAATTGAAGCCCCGATTCCGGGCAAGCCTTATATCGGGATTGAAGTGCCTAACCAGAAGGCCCAGTCCGTGGCTTTTAAAGATGCCATGGAGCACCAGGACCAAAAGGCCAAGGACCATCCTTTGATGGTGCCTTTGGGCAAGGACGTGACCGGGCAGATCATCAGCGCTGACTTGACCAAGATGCCCCACCTGCTGGTGGCCGGGTCAACCGGGTCCGGTAAGTCCGTGGCCATCAACACGATCTTGACCAGCATCTTGATGAAGGCCCGGCCGGATGAAGTCAAGCTGGTTTTGATCGACCCGAAGATGGTCGAATTGTCAGTCTACAGCGGGGTTCCGCATTTGATGATCCCCGTTGTCACTGATTCCCGCCTGGCTTCCAAGGCCCTGAAAAAAGTCGTCGACGAAATGGAGCGGCGCTACAAGCTTTTTGCTGCCGGCAGCGTCCGCAATATGGGCGAATACAACCGCAAGGTGGCTGAGAATAATAAGGATACCAGCCGGCCGGTAATGGAGCCTTTGCCTTATATTCTGGTCGTTGTTGACGAATTGAGCGACTTGATGATGGTCGGCGGCCACGACGTGGAAAACTCCATCGTCCGCCTGGGCCAGATGGCCCGGGCCGCCGGCATCCACATGATCTTGGCTACCCAAAGGCCGAGCGTGGACGTCATCACCGGTTTGATCAAGGCCAATGTGCCGTCAAGAATTTCCTTTGCCGTTTCCAGCGGGGTTGACTCCCGGACTATTTTGGACCAGGTCGGCGCTGAAAAGCTGATGGGCAGGGGGGACATGCTCTACCTGCCGATCGGGGCCTCCAAGCCTGACCGGATTCAAGGGGCCTACATCGATGTCGATGAGGTCGAAGCCGTCGTTGATTGGGTCAAGGGCCAGCAAAGCGCTGAATACGACGAGAAAATGATTCCCCAGGCCGGGGATGATGACGAAAGCAGCGATGACGACGTTGACGACGAGTACTACCCGCAGGCAGTGGACCTGGTCCGCCGCCAGCAGTCAGCCAGCACTTCCATGCTGCAGCGGCGGTTCAGAATCGGCTACAACCGGGCTGCCCGCCTGATTGACGAGCTGGAGGAGCACGGGGTAGTCGGCCCGCCGGAAGGCTCCAAGCCGCGCAAGGTGCTTTTGCCGCCTGAAGGACAAGAAGAATAAAAATAATGAACGAAGAAAATATCAGTATTCAAAGCAATCAAAAATTTACCAGCGGCAACCTGGGCCTGTTCGTCCGCCTGCCGCTGACCAAGCACAACATGTCTATGGCCAGCCTGCTCTGCCGCATGCAGATGAACGAAAGCGAACTCTTTCCGGATCCCGGCCTCCAGCAGGTCGAATTGCAACAGCGCTACTCCTTCCAGTTTGAAGCAGTCGTGCAGCTTTTTGGCAAGGAAATGGTCATTTCTTACCTGGCCAATTTCGTTGAGCCCCAGGAAATCCTGGACCCGGACTACAACTACCGGCAGATAGCAGAAACTTTTGCTGGCCTGTCCACCCGGCCCTTGATTACGCCCAGCTCTGTCCAGCTGGCCCAAAGACAGCTGGAAGAAGAATACCAGGAGCTCATGGCTGAGCCGAGCAACGCGGCTTTAAGCGCCTTTTTCAACAACTGGTACGCGGACCAGCCAGATTACGCGGCCAGCTTCATCGGCTCGATTGAAGATATTACGAAAGCGACCAGCCAAGAAGTCCGCCGCTTTGCCGATGCCATCAAGACCCAGGCCAGCTGCGTATTTGGCCATGTCTATGATGCCCGCCAGGTTAAGCGCCTTTTGCAAAAGAAGCTGCAAGAAGAAGGCTGGCCGGGCCTGGCCTTGGACTTTGGCAGCCGGGACTTATTGATTTCGGCCCCGGACTTGCGGATTGAGAAAACAGACGAGTAGGGCAAGCAGCAGGCCCAGCTTTTCCTGGGCTATGCCTACAAGGGCCAGCCCAGCCTGAAGGATTTGGCCACGGGGACGGTCTTGCGCCAATACTTGACCGGAGACCAGTCCTCCCGGCTCTTCAGCAAGGTTAGGGAGGAAAACGGGGCGGCTTACGCGGTGGAAAGCAACTGGTATGCTGACAATGCCCTCTTCTTGGTCAACGCCGGCCTGGATCCGGACAAGTTGGACTTAGCCCGGCAGATCATCGGCAAGGAGATGCAGATGGTGGCTGACGGCCGGATCGATCCGGGCCTGCTCAAGCAGAGCCGGCAGGCGCTGGCCAACCGCCACTTGCTCAACCAGGACCATGCCAGCTGGCTTTTAGCCAAAGACCTCCGCTACAAGCTCCATGCCGACTACGAGGACTTTGATATGATGGCCGCGGTCAGCCGGGTGACCAGCGGCCGGCTGGCTGACTTTGTCCAAAAGCTGTATCTGAATGAAAGCTATGTATTAAAATGATCAAACCAGAAATTATCAGAAAAGATTTCCCTTCCGGCTTCAAGGCCCAGGTGATCCGGCGCAAGGGTTTTAACCAGCGCTTTTTCGGCATTATCGTCGATTTCGGCAGCGCTGATCCCCAGCCCGTGCCCGGACTGGCCCACTTTTTGGAGCACAAGCTTTTTGCCGCGGAAGAAGGCGACTTGTCCCTGGAATTTGAAAAAATGGGGGCCAGCGTCAATGCCTTTACCTCTTTCAATGAAACCATGTATTACGCCAGCGGGGTCAAGAATGTTGGCCCCATGATCGACCTGCTCTTCAAGCTGGTTGGCCAGCCCTACTTTACCGATGAGAATGTGGCCAAGGAAATCCCCATCATCCAGCAGGAATTAGCCATGTACCAGGATGAGCCTGACTGGATCCTGGGCGACCGGCTCCTGCGGGGCATCTATGGTGACTGCAATTTGGCCATCGACGTGGCCGGGACCAAGGAATCGATTGCCAGCGTGACTAAGGAAAAGCTCCAGGCTGCTTATGATGAAAACTACGTGGCCGCTCGCATGTCTTTTGTTGCCTGCGGGGACTTTACCGACAACCAGGTCAAGAACATTCTTAGACAGGCCATGAAATTGTCAGACCAATACCTGCGCCCGGGCAAGCCGCAAAAAGAAGCGGACTTGGTGCCCTTTTTGCCGAGCGGGCAGGACTGGAACCTGATCGGCGGGGAAGTGCCCCTGTTTATGGCGGCTATCCCTTTGCCAAACTTTAAGAAAGTTTTAGCAAGTCGGGATATGAGTCAAATTTTGCTGGAAATCATGCTAGAATCAAAGCTAGGTGCCGCCAGCCACTGGTTTGCCAGCGCCAGACAAGCCGGCCTGGTCAGCCAGCCACTCCAGATCAGCGTGACTTATACCCGGCAGGGGGCCTACGCGGCCTTGCTGGGGATGAGCCCGGAAGCAGAAGAGCTGCTGGACCAGATCAAGGCAGAACTGGCGCCAGACAAGCTTTTTTCCAAAAAGCAGAAAATGGAAATGCGCCAGCTCTTTGAGATTCACAAAAGAAGCTGGCTGGCCCAAACCGTGCGCAGCCTGGACAATTTGTCGGGTTTTGCCGTGGAGATGGCTGAAGAAAGCCTGGGTGAGGAAGACTTGTTTGCCAATGTTGAGCAGATGCAGGCCATGAATTTTGCCGACTACCGGGCCTACTGCCAGGAGCTTTTCAAGGGCGCCAGCATCAACACGGCCCGCCTGCTTGAGGAGGATGACCAATGAAGAGAGCACTGATTTTCGGGGCAACCGGCGGCATTGGCCAGGCCATTGCGGCCCGCCTGGCTGAGTCTGGCTGGTCCATGTACCTGCACTGCAACCGCAATTGGGAAGAGGCCAGCGATTTGGCCAGGACTCTGGCGGAAAAGCATTCCTTGCAGGATTTCATGCCGATCAAGCTGAACTTTTTAGCAGGCGACGACCAGCTCAAGAATTTTGCCAGCAGTCTTTTGCCCGTCAACGCGGTCGTTTTTGCCCAAGGGATCACCAACTATGACTTCCTGGGCAGCCAGAGTTCCCAGGTCATTGACCAGATCATCAAGGTCAATTTGGAGAACCCGATCAAGCTGACCAAGCTTTTGGAAAGCCAGCTTTTAAAGCAAGAGCACAGCCGGATCGTCTACCTGGGCTCAGTTTACGGGGGCCAGGGTAGCGCCATGGAAGCAGTCTACAGTGCGACTAAAGGCGGGATCAGCCGCTTTGCGCAGGCCTATGCCCGGGAAGTTGCCGCCAGCCGCTTCACGGTTAATGTCGTTGCCCCAGGGGCGGTCAACACGGCCATGAATGCCATGTTTTCCCCGGAAACCTTAAAAGAGCTGGCAGAAGAAATTCCGGCCGGCCACCTGGCCAAGCCCAAGGAAATTGCCTACTGGGTTGACTGTCTGCTTAACCCTGAGAGCGACTACCTGACCGGGCAAACGATTTATGTCAGTGGCGGCTGGCTGGAATAGGGCGACACATCCGCGGCTATTGTGCTATAATTTATAAACGAATTTTAAAGTGATTATTTTAAAGTGATTGAAGAGGTTAATAATGTCAGGCATTGGAGAACAACTACGTAAGGCAAGAGAGGCCAAGGGCCTTTCTATTTCCGATATTGAGAAGGCTACGAAGATCCAGAGCCGCTACCTGGAAGCAATTGAAAACAACGATTTCGACAAGCTGCCGGGCGACTTTTACGTCCGGGCTTTCATCCGCCAGTACGCGCAAATCGTCGGCTTGGACGGCAAGGAATTGCTGAGCCAGTACCAAGGCGAAGTTGCAAATGAAGTCACGAGCGAAGTCAGCCAGCCGGCAGCAAGCAGTCCAGCTCAAGAAGTTCATGAGGAAGCTCATGAAGAAGAAGCAGCTCCAGTAGAGCCGGCAGAAAATAAGCCGGCCAGAATCAGTGCCAGCCGGCCAGCCAAGCGGGAAGCTGCCGAGAAAGCTCCTAAGGACGCCAAGTGGCGCAAGCTTGTTCCCCGCTTGGCCCTGGGCTGCGGGATCGCCCTTTTGCTTTTGATCGGGGGGATGGTCTTTGCCAACATGAAGAAGACCGGGTCAAGCAGCCAGAAGGAAAATGCTGGCTCCAGCGTCACGATTACTTCCAAGAAGTCTTCTAGCAAGAAGAGCTCATCAGCTT
The DNA here is from genome assembly GCF_001433875.1 of Lactobacillus delbrueckii subsp. delbrueckii DSM 20074 = JCM 1012. GTDB lineage: Bacteria > Bacillota > Bacilli > Lactobacillales > Lactobacillaceae > Lactobacillus > Lactobacillus delbrueckii. Next base: position 58,506 of record NZ_AZCR01000003.1, on the reverse strand, counting down.
CTTCTTCATCCAAGAAAAAGAAGACCAGCTCAATCAAGGTTGCTTCACTTGGCGGCTCAAGCTACCGGGTAACTGGCATCAAGTCCAGCACGCCATTGGTAGTCCGGTCAAGCAAGCAAAGCATCTACTACTACGTTTCCGTTGACAACGTGATCACCAACCAGGGGACCCTGCAAAGCGGTGAAAAGCACACGGAAACTGTCAAGAAAGGGCAAACCTTGATCGTTTACCTGGGGACTGATACTGGCGTGACTGTAACTGTTGGCGGCAAGAAGATTCCGTTCACTCCAATCAACGGCACGACCCGTTTGACTATCTACCTGGGTGACAGCTCTGCTTCAGCAAGCAGTTCCGCGGCAAGCCGCACGACTGGCACCAACACTAACACCAATACCAGTACGAGCTACAGCAGCCGGGCAAGTTCCAGCGTGCAAAGCTCAGCTTCCAGCCGGCCAGCTGCTTCCAGCTCCAGGGTTCAATCAAGCTCACAAGCTTCATCCAGCGCTGCCCCAAGCAGCCAGTCATCAGCTGCTCCATCATCATCTGCCGCTTCCAGCAGCAAGCAATAAGAGAAGAATGATCATTAATTCTTAAAAGTGAGGAATTTAAAGCAATGAATTTACCAAATAAACTGACTGTTTTCCGAATCTTTTTGATTCCTGTCTTCATGATCCTGCTGATTGCCCAATGGCCAGTCGGCTCATTCACCCTGGCAGGGACTGAAATTCTGTGGAGCCGGGTGGTGGCCATGATCGTCTTTGCCGTTGCTTCCGCAACCGACTGGTTTGACGGTCACATCGCTCGCTCCCGGGGACTGGTAACCAACTTTGGTAAGTTTGCTGACCCGCTGGCGGACAAGATGCTGACCATGACGGCCTTCATCTTCATGGTTGCATTGAATCTGGCTCCAGCCTGGGTTGTAGCCATTATCGTCTGCCGGGAACTGGCTGTGACCGGCCTGCGCCTGATCGTGGTCGAAAACAACGGCAAGGTCATGGCGGCTGCCATGCCTGGCAAGATCAAGACCACCTGCCAGATGCTGTCAATCATCTTCCTGCTCTTTGGCGACATCTTCCACCTGGGCACCATACTGCTCTACTTGGCTCTGATCTTCACGATCTACTCCGGCTACGACTACTTCCATTCTTCATGGGATGTCTTCAAGGGTTCAATGTAAGCATTTAGAAAATCACTATTCTTTAAAAATGAGTATCAGCAAGGTACTCATTTTTTTTATTTTTTAAGTCGGATTGGGGAAAAAAGGGCTTTTTTCTTGTACTAGTAAGTGGAGAGGAAATAAGTTGAACGTTAGTTCGGATTTTTCTTGCTTTTTACCAGGCCTTCAAAGTATAATGTTTATTAGTAAGTTTCCAGGAGGGAAAAAATTGGCTAAAGATGAAAAACAAGCGGCTCTTGAAGCGGCTTTAAAGAAAATTGAAAAGAACTTCGGTAAAGGCGCGGTCATGCGGATGGGCGAGAAGGTCGACACCCAGATCTCTACTGTTCCGTCAGGCTCACTGGCCCTGGACGCGGCCTTGGGCGTGGGCGGCTACCCGCGGGGCCGGATCGTGGAAATCTACGGGCCGGAATCTTCCGGTAAGACGACCGTTGCCCTGCACGCCGTAGCTGAAGTGCAGAAGCGGGGCGGCACGGCGGCCTACATCGACGCGGAAAACGCCATGGACCCGGCTTACGCTGAAGCCTTGGGCGTGGACATCGACCAATTGATCCTGTCTCAGCCAAACACTGGGGAAGAAGGACTGCAAATCGCGGACACCTTGATCTCCAGCGGGGCCATCGACATCGTCGTGGTCGACTCCGTTGCCGCCCTGGTGCCGCGGGCCGAAATCGAAGGTGAAATGGGTGACTCCCACGTCGGTCTCCAGGCCCGCCTGATGAGCCAGGCCTTGCGCAAGCTCTCCGGGACGATTGCCAAGACCAAGACCATCGCCATCTTCATCAACCAGATCCGGGAAAAGGTCGGCGTCATGTTTGGTAATCCCGAAACCACCCCAGGTGGTCGGGCGCTGAAGTTCTACTCAACCATCCGTCTGGAAGTCCGCCGGGCGGAACAGATCAAGCAGTCCACCAACGTTATCGGTAACCGGGTCAAGATCAAAGTGGTCAAGAACAAGGTTGCTCCGCCATTTAAGGTAGCTGAAGTCGACATCATGTACGGACAGGGGATCTCCCAGTCCGGCGAACTGCTGGACATGGCTGCTGACCAGGACATCGTCGACAAGGCCGGGGCCTGGTACTCCTACCACGGTGAAAAGATCGGCCAGGGCCGGGAAAACGCCAAGCAGTACCTGGAGGAACACCCGGACGTTTCCGAGGACATCCAGACCCAGGTCCGCAAGGCTTACGGAATCGATGCTGAATCTCTGGAAGAAAAGGAAAATCCGGAGAAGCTCAAGGAACAGCGGGCTAAAAAGGCAGCTCCTGGCGAAGAGAAGCCAGCAGAGCCGGCAAGTCCGGAAAAGACTGATAAATAGGCAGTTTTTGGCCAATAAAAAGATTGCCAGCAGAGGCCTGGCAATCTTTTTTGTTTCCGCAAATGCAGCTAAGGAATTGACTTGACCAAAAATGTAACATATGATTAGTAATGTGTGAATAATTCTAAATACAAAGGCGACGTAACTCATGATGAATAATACTATATTTCTTCTCGCAACAGTCGCTGTAATTTTTCTTATTTCACTTGTCGTGGGATGCCTGATTGGTTATGCCATCCGGAAGAATGCCTGGGAAACCAAGGCGGAAAACGCCCGGCAGAGCGCGGAGGCAATTTTGGCCAAGGCGAAAGCCGAAGTCGAAGCAGCCAAGGCTGATGTCCAGGCGCAGAAGCAGGCCGCTGAAGCCGTTAAGCGGGATGCTGAAACGGAGAAGAAGGCCAAGATCCTGGAAGCCCAGGAAGAAATCAGGGATTACCGGCAGAAGGTTGAAGACGAGCTGAACAGGCGCCGCGCAGAAGCGGCCCGCAAGGAAAACCGCCTTCAGCAGAAAGAAGATGCCCTGGATCACCGCAGCAGCCTGCTCGATGACCGGGAGAAACAACTCACACAAAGGAAAGACCAAATCAAAAAGCAGGAAGAAAAAGCCGCTGGTTTGCTGGAAGAAGCGCACGGGCTGGTCGAGAAGCAGAATGACAAGCTGCTGGAAATCTCCCACTTAGACGAAGAAGAGGCCAAGAAGATTGTCCTGGCCCAGGTCTCCGACCACCTGACCAAGGAGAAGGCGGAGCTGATTCGGGCTAACGAGGAAGAAATCAGTGCCAGAGCCGACCGCTTTGCCCACCAAATCATCGTGGATGCCATCCAGAGCAGCGCGGCGGATACGGTCGCGGAAACGACCGTGTCAGTCGTGGACCTGCCAAACGATGACATGAAGGGGCGGATCATCGGCCGCGAAGGCCGCAACATCCGCTCTTTTGAAGCCATGACTGGGGTAGACTTGATCATTGACGATACGCCAAAGACGGTCACCTTGAGCGGTTTTGACTCCATCAGACGGGAAGTTGCCAAGCGGGCCCTGCAGAAACTGATCAAGGACGGGCGGATTCATCCGGCCCGGATCGAAGAGATGGTTGACAAGGCGCGCAAGGAAGTCAACGACGATATTTACGAGGCTGGTGAAAGTGCCTTGATGGAACTGGGCATCCACCGGATGAACCCGGAACTGGTCAAGATCCTGGGCCGGCTGAAGTACCGGACTTCCTATGGCCAGAACGTGCTGGCGCACTCGATTGAAGTCGGGAAGCTGGCCGGGACCATGGCAGCTGAACTTGGTTTGGATGAAAAATTAGCGGTTCGCGCGGGATTATTACACGATATTGGCAAGGCAATCGACCATGATATCGAAGGCTCTCACGTAGAAATCGGTGTTGAATTGACCCGGAAATACCATGAACCGGACCTGGTGGTCAACGCGATCGCTGCCCACCACGGTGACGTGCCGAAGCTCTCCTTCATCGCTGACCTGGTCGTGGCGGCGGACACGATTTCCTCCGCCCGGCCTGGGGCAAGAAGCGAAAGCTTGGAGAACTACATCCGCCGTTTGACGGAACTGGAAGACATTGCTGGCAGCTATGACGGCGTCAAGCAGGCATATGCCATCCAGGCCGGCCGGGAAGTCCGCGTAATGGTTGAGCCAGGCAAGATCTCAGATGATGAGACCACGGTTTTGGCCCACGAAATCCGGGACAGGGTCGAGAAAGAACTCGATTACCCGGGCAATATCAAGATCACCGTAATACGGGAGAAACGTGCCGTGGCAGTTGCCAAATAAAGCAGAAAGTCCAGATTGAATTCTGGACTTTTTTGTTAGCATTTGGCAAATCGCCTTAAAGCCCGGTATAATTAACTCAACTAGACTCAGAAAGCAGAATTTCATGTTTAAGATTATCGTTGACCTTTTTTTACTGGTGATCATCCAAGTAGCGATCACGCCTTTCATCCGGCGCCTGGCCTTTGTCCTGGGGGCGGTGGACAATCCTAACGCCCGCCGGGTCAACAAGAAACCCATGCCGACTATCGGGGGACTGGGGATTTTCGTGACTTACAATATCGGGACCTTCATCTTGCTCAGAGAGCAGTTTCCGACCCACGAGCTCTTTGCCCTTTTGCTGGCGTCCAGCGTGATCGTCTTGATCGGGATGATCGATGATATTTTAGAACTAAAGCCCGGGCAAAAAATGGGCGGGATCTTCATCGCGGCCATGATTACCTACTTTTTGGCCGAAATCCGGATGACCGAGCTGAATATTCCTTTTACCGGCCAGACCATCAATTTGCCCTGGTATCTCAGCCTGCCGATTACCATCTTCTGGATCCTGGCCTTGACTAACGCGGTCAACTTGATTGACGGCTTAGACGGCCTGGCGGCCGGTGTGTCCTGTATCTCGCTTTTGACCATGGGGATTGTCGGCTACTTCTTCTTGCGTAACCAGGGTTTGTACGTGCCGATCGCCTGCCTTATGCTAGCGGCCTGCCTCCTGGGCTTTTTGCCTTACAACTTCAACCCGGCCAAGATCTTTTTAGGGGACACCGGGGCCCTCTACCTGGGCTTCATGATCTCGGTTTTAGCCTTAAAGGGCTTGAAGAACGTGACCTTTATTTCTTTGCTGGTACCGGTAATCATCTTGGGCGTGCCGATCTCTGATACGGTCTATGCCATGATCCGCCGCAAGCTGAACAAGAAGCCGATTTCCCAAGCGGACAAGCACCACCTCCACCACCAGCTGATGAACTTGGGCCTGACCCAAAGGCAGACGGTACTGCTGATTTACGCCCTGTCCTTGATCTTCTCCTTCGTGTCCATGCTTTTCCTCTTGTCGCCGATCTGGGCCATGGCCCTCTTGCTGGTCGGCCTCTTGATCGCCGTTGAGCTCTTCGTGGAATCGATCGGCCTTTTAGGGGAAAAATACAAGCCTCTCAGCCACTTGATTAACCGCCTGGTTTTACATAGCACTCACACTAAGGAGCCGGACGTTGAAGTCTGGCATCAGGGCGAGGCCAAGCCCCGGAAGTGGCAGGAGCGGTCCAAGGGGGGGCACAAGCCTGCTGAGAAAAATAGCGGTAAAAAACAATAAAGCTGAACAGACAAAAGAAAATGACCAAGCAGAAATGCTTGGTCATTTTTGGTTAGAATCTTTTTTCTCCGCTTTTAACGGGAATTTCGTTATAGCGCTGGTCCCCCTTGATCAGGTTGGGTTCACCGTTTAAGAGCTCGGTTAGATCGCTGATAAAGGGGTCAATCTGGTCCAGGTCCAGGTAGATGGAAATGGTGATGTTTACGCCATATTCAGTGCCGGCAACGAAGACCTTTTTTTCCTTAAGGAAGTGGTCGACCTTGTCATAGCGGTTGTAGGGGATCGTAAAAATCAATTCCTGCTGCTTAACCCGCTTGACGATGCCGATGGCTTCAGCTGCCTCGCTGACGCTGGAAGAGTATGCCCGGATGAGGCCGCCAGCCCCTAACTTGATTCCGCCGAAATACCGGGTCACGACGACGGCGACATTCTTCAGGCCCATTAATTGCAGGGTCTTTAATTCCGGCACCCCGGCCGTACCGGCTGGTTCGCCGTTGTCGCTGCTTTTGACCCGGTCGTCATTAATGCCCAAGGTGTAGGCATAGGTGTTGTGGGTGGCGTCATGGTACTTTTTGCTGGTCGCGGCAATAAAGTCCCGGGCCTCTTCCTCATCCTGGACCCGGGCAAGAGTCGCGATGAAGCGGCTCTTCTTGATGACCAGCTCATGCTGGCCGTTTTCTTTGATTGTTAAAAAATCTGCTTCTTTTGACAAAAAATCATCCCTTTTTGGTGTATTAGTTAGTGGAGGCAAAAAAAATGACAGAAGAAAAAGAATCTCTGACCGGCCGCCAATGGCTGGTTGACAAAGTGGATAATAGCATAAAAGAGGGGCAGACGACAATTCCCGCCATCGAAAATGGCATCTGCCAGCGCTGCGGCAGCTCATGCTGGGCCCGCCTGCCGTCGGGCTTTTTGTATTGCCGTGCTTGCGTGGGCCTGGGCCGGCTGGATGAGGGCAAGCTTTTGGTCCGCCAGACGGCTGGCAGTCATTACCCGGCCAGAGCGGGGATGACCTGGACAGGGCAGCTGCAAGAGCGGCAGGAGGGTGTGAGCCGCTTTTTATTGGAGAAATTTGCCGCTAAAGAGGACTGCCTGGTTGAGGCCGTGACCGGGGCGGGTAAGACGGAGATGATTTTCCCCTTATTGGCTGAGGCTTTCAGCCGCGGCTGCCGGGTAGCCATTGCCACGCCCAGAATCGACGTGGTCAATGAGCTTTACCCCCGCCTAGTAGCAGCCTTCGGGGAGGTGGAGATCGGCAAGTACCATGGCCGGGAGGAAAAGGAAGCGGCCAATGAGCAGCTGGTTATCTGTACGACCCACCAGCTGCTGAAGTACTACCAGGCCTTTGACCTTTTGATCATCGATGAGATCGACTCCTTTCCATATGCCGGCAATCCCCAGTTGCATTTTGCCGCAGGCAATGCTGTTAAAAAAACGGGCAGCCGGGTCTTTTTGACGGCCACCCCGCCTGAGGACCTGCTAAAAGCGGCCAGGCAGGGGAAACTGGCCATCGTTAGGCTCAACCGCCGCTTTCACGGCTATACCTTGCCTGTGCCCCGGCTGGACCTGTACGTCAAGCCTTTTTTGACCAAGGGCCGCCTGCATCCGAAATTAGCCCGGCGGATCAAAATGGCGGCTAAAAGCGGCCACCCCCTCCTGGTCTTTTTGCCCAGAATTGCCCAGATGCCCCAGTATTTTGCCGCTGTCAAAAGGCTCCTGCCCGACTTGCGCCTGGCAACTGTCTATGCCCAGGACCCGGACCGGCTGGAGAAGGTGGAAAAATTCCGCAAAGGCGACCTGGACCTGCTTTTGACGACCACAATCTTGGAGCGGGGGGTGACCTTTAAGCATGTCTGGGTGATCATCGTGGCCGCTGATGATGAGATTTATTCCGCTGCCAGCCTGGTCCAGATTGCCGGCCGGGTGGGCAGAGACAAGCAGGATCCGGACGGGCTGGTGCTTTTTGGCTACCGGCGCTACAGCCGGCAGATCAGAAGCGCGGTCAAGCAGATCAAGGAGATGAACCGGGTATGAGTCTTTGCCTTTTTTGCGACCAGCCTTTTACCGGAGATTTGGACATGAGGCGCCTGCTTTTACCGGGCAAAAGCAAGACTTCCTGCCTGTGTCCATCCTGCCGCCAGCAGTTTGCGCAGATCGGCCCCGCCTTTTGCCCCCAGTGCGGCCGCCAGCAGGATAGCGGGGAAATTTGCCAGGACTGCCAGAAGTGGCGGCGGATCTACCAGGGGAATTTTTTGCACAACCAGGCCGTCTACTGCTACAACCAGGCCTTTCATGACCTGATGGTCCGCTACAAGCGCTACGGGGACTACCTGCTCTGCCAAGTTTTGCAGGAATTGGCCGCCCCTGCTGTTCAAAAATTAGCGGCCGACTACTACGTCCCGGTCCCGACTTCCCCTGAGCACCGGAAAAAGCGGGGCTATGACACGGTCTGGGAAATTTTTACCCCTCTTTTGCCCTTAACGCCTCTTTTAGCCAAGAAGGCTGGAGCTGGGGCCCAGGGGGAAAAGGGAAAAAAAGCCAGGATGCAGGCCAAGCAAAATTTCTTTTTAAATCCGGAATTTAGGGGTACAATAACAGGTAAGATCATCCTTTTGGATGACATTTACACCACAGGCCGAACACTTTACCATGCGCGCGACGCGATTGAAACGGCTTTTCCTAAATGCCAGGTCGAAAGTTTTTCAATTAGTCGCTAAATATTTTTACAAAGCGCTTTCAAGTTTGGTATAATATGAGTGTAAAGAAACCGTGCAAGCGTGAAAGGAGATAATTATTATGTTAAAGTACAATGTTCGTGGCGAAAATATTGAAGTCACTGAAGCTTTGAGAGATTATGTTGAAAAGCGCTTGACCAAGTTGGAAAAGTACTTTGATCTGAGCCAGGACGTAATCGCTCATGTAAATCTGAAGGTATACCGTGACCACTCAGCTAAGGTTGAAGTAACCATTCCGCTTCCATACCTGGTTTTGAGAGCTGAAGAAACTACGGATGACATGTACCGCAGCATTGACTTTGTTTCCGAAAAGCTTGAACGCCAAATCAGAAAGTACAAGACCCGCGTCAACCGCAAGAGCCGTGAAAAGGGCGTTGAAGAATTCTTCATCCCTGAAGAAGCTCCGGTTGAAGAGGAGAAGGAAGAAAAGGCTCCAATGTTCAAGATTGTCCGCAACAAGCGGGTTAGCTTGAAGCCAATGGACCCAGAAGAAGCCATCTTGCAAATGGACATGCTGGAACACGACTTCTTCGTCTTCCAAGACGCTGAAACCAACGGCACCAGCGTGGTTTATCGCCGCAACGACGGCAGCTACGGCTTGATTGAAACTAACGAATAGTTTCGCCGCTTATCCAACTGAATACTAAGGCTGCAAGCCAGGCAGGGCACGATAATTATTGTGCCCTGCTTATTTTTGTAGATTATTTTAATTTTTGGCATTTACATGTTAAAATTATTCTGTGATTTTAGACTAAATATCAGAACTAAGGACGATTAGATGGCAAACATTTTAAAGAAGTTATACAACGCTGATAAAAGAGAACTTAAACGTTTGGAAAAAATTGCTGACCAAGTAGAGTCATACGCTGACCAAATGGCCGCTCTCTCTGACGAAGAATTGCAGGCCAAGACGCCGGAATTCCGGAGCCGGATTGAAAAGGGCGAAAGCTTAGACGACCTGCTGCCGGAAGCCTTTGCCGTATCCCGGGAAGCTTCCAAGCGGGTTCTGGGCCTGTACCCATTCCACGTGCAGATCCTTGGCGGGATTGCCCTGCACCGGGGCAACATTGCCGAAATGATGACCGGGGAAGGTAAGACCTTGACGGCCACCATGCCGGTTTACCTCAACGCTTTGTCTGGCAAGGGCGTGCACGTTGTTACTGTCAACGAATACCTGTCCAGACGTGACGAAACTGAAATGGGCCAGCTCTACCGCTGGCTGGGCTTGACGGTCGGCTTGAACGTCAGCACCATGTCTCCGGAAGAAAAGCGGGAAGCTTACGCCTGCGACGTAACTTACTCAACCAACTCTGAACTGGGCTTTGACTACCTTCGGGACAACATGGTTGTCTACAAGGAACAAATGGTGCAGCGGCCGCTTAACTACGCCATCATTGACGAAGTTGACTCCATCTTGATCGACGAAGCGCGGACGCCTTTGATCATTTCCGGTGAAGCTGAGCAAGCCAACGCTGACTACATCCGGGCTGACCGCTTTGTCAAGAAGCTGGTGGAAGACAAGAGCGACAATGACGCCGATGACGATGAAGACCACGGCGATTACAAGATCGACTGGCCAACCAAGACTATTTCCTTGACCAGAACCGGGATCCAGAAGGCCTGCGACCACTTTGGCCTCAAGAACCTTTACGACGTTGAAAACCAGAAGCTGGTTCACCACATCGACCAAGCCTTGCGGGCCAACTACATCATGCTCAAGGACATCGACTACGTTGTCCAAGACGGTGAAGTCCTGATCGTTGACTCCTTTACCGGCCGTGTTATGGAAGGCCGCCGCTACTCAGACGGCCTGCACCAGGCCATCGAAGCCAAGGAAGGGGTCAAGATCCAGGAAGAATCCCAGACCCAGGCCACGATTACTTACCAGAACTACTTCAGAATGTACCAGAAGCTGTCCGGGATGACCGGTACGGCCAAGACTGAAGAAGAAGAATTCCGTGAAATCTACAACATGGAAGTCATCACCATCCCGACCAACCGGCCAGTCATCAGACAAGACATGCCAGACCTGCTCTACCCGACCCTGGACTCCAAGTACAAGGCCGTGGTTGACGAAATCAAGGAGCGGCACGCCAAGGGCCAGCCAATCCTGGTCGGCACGGTGTCCATTGAATCTTCTGAACGCTTGAGCCACATGCTGGACAAGGAACACATCCCGCACGCTGTCTTGAACGCCAAGAACCACGCCAAGGAAGCAGCCATCATCATGAATGCCGGCCAAAGAGGGGCAGTTACGATTGCCACCAACATGGCCGGGCGTGGGACTGACATCAAGCTGGGGCCTGGCGTCAAGGAACTGGGCGGTTTGGCTGTAATCGGGACTGAAAGACACGAATCTCGCCGTATCGACAACCAGCTGCGGGGCCGGTCCGGCCGACAGGGTGACCCGGGTTACACCCGCTTCTACCTGTCCTTGGAAGACGACTTGCTGAAGCGCTTCGGGGGCGACCGGGTCAAGGACTTCCTTGACCGCCTGTCCGCCAATGACGACGACAAGGTTATCGAAAGCCGCCTGATCACCCGCCAGGTTGAATCAGCCCAGAAGCGGGTTGAAGGGAACAACTACGACATCCGGAAGCAGACCCTGCAATACGACGACGTTATGCGGATCCAGCGTGAAATCATCTACAAGGAACGGATGCAGGTTATCGATGAGCAGCAGTCCTTGAAGAGTGTCTTAATGCCGATGATCCACCGGACTATCGACCACCAAGTGGATATGTTCACCCAAGGCGACCGGTCGACTTGGCGCCTGGACTCCTTGCGCGACTTTATCGTTTCCAGCCTGGCCAGTGAAGAATACGTTAATTCAGAAATCGACTTCAAGACCTTCACGCCAGATGCCCTTAAGCAGCAGCTTTACCAGCTGGTTGAAGACAACTACCAGGAAAAGGAAGCTGCCCTGGCTGATCCGGAACAAATGCTGGAATTTGAAAAGGTGGTTATCCTCCGCGTGGTTGACGAACACTGGACCAACCACATTGACGCCATGGACCAATTGCGGCAGTCAATCGGCCTGCGGGGCTACGGCCAGCTGAACCCGCTGGTTGAATACCAGGACTCCGGCTACAACATGTTTGAAGAAATGATCAGCGACATCGAGTTTGACGTGACTCGCCTCTTCATGAAGGCTCAGATCAGAAACAACTTGAGTCGGTAATAAATCAGCAAAGAGGGGGCGGGAGCCTCCTCTTTTGGTTATAATTGTAGTAAACAAAAAGAGTATTTTTAGCAAAGGAAAAAGACAATGGAAATCAATGAAATTCAAAATGCTTTAGACGAGTTGCGGACCCGGCTTAACCACTTCAGGGGGTCTCTTTGACTTCGATAATATCAGCGAAAGCATTGAAATCAACGAAGCCAAGATGGCGGAACCGGGCTTTTGGGACAATCAGGAAAAGGCCCAGAAATTGATCAGTGAGACCAACCTGCTCAAGGAAAAGCGGGACTCCTTCCTGGCTCTGGAAAAAGACCTGACCGATGAAGAAACGGCCCTGGAATTGCTGCGCCTGGAAGCAGACGCGGACCTGCAAAAGGACACCGAAGACCAGCTGGCCAAGCTGCAGGAAGAGTTCCACCAGTATGAATTGAACCTGCTCTTGTCGGGCGAGTATGATGACCATAACGCCTTGATGGAAATCCACCCGGGGGCCGGCGGCACTGAAGCCATGGACTGGGGGAACATGCTGCTCCGGATGTACCAGCGCTATTGCGACTCCCGTGGCCTTAAGTTTGAAGTCAACAACTTTGAACCAGGTGATGAAGCCGGCTTAAAGAGCGTCAGCGTCCGGATTTCCGGCAAGAATGCCTACGGGCTGCTGAAGTCTGAACACGGCGTTCACCGCCTGGTCCGGATTTCGCCTTTTGACTCAGCCAAAAGACGGCACACTTCTTTTGCCTCAGTTGAAGTTATCCCTGAAGTTGATGACTCCATTGAAATCGACATTGACCCTAAGGACCTCAGAATTGACGTCTACCGGTCATCCGGGGCGGGCGGCCAGCACATTAACAAGACTTCTAGTGCCGTCCGGATTACCCACATCCCAACCGGGATCGTGACGACTTCCCAGGCCCAGCGGTCCCAGTTCCAGAACCGGGACACGGCCATGAATGAAATGCGGGCCAAGCTTTTCCACCTGGAAGAAGAGAAGAAGCGCAAGGAAAAGGCGGCCTTGAAGGGTGAGCAATTGGACATTGCCTGGGGCTCGCAGATCCGGTCTTACGTCTTCCACCCATACAGCATGGTCAAAGACCACCGGACCGGCTATGAAACCGCCGATGTGGGCGGGGTGATGGACGGGAAGCTGGATCCCTTCATCTACGCCTACCTACAGTGGCGTTTGAGCCAGGAAAATCCAGAATAAGAGGAAAAATATGTCATTTACCACGATAGTACTGCTGGTTTTGGCGGCGGTAGTCGCCCTGGCCCTGCTCTCGGTTTTCTTCAAGACCTTGATTGCCTTGCTGCCGGTGGGCCTGGTCGTAATTTTGCTATTATGGCTCTACTATCGCTTTTACTGGCGGAAGAAATACAAGCTGCCCAGCTGGCCGGAGCCCGACAGGTTCAAGCCAGGCCAGACAGATCCGGAGCGGCCGCGGAAACAGGCGCAAGATGTGACAGTGCGAGATGTTGATGATAGTGAGGTACATGATGACGAACACGGTAAAACTAACTGAGCTCATTAATGACAATTCCAACCTGCGGGTTCTGCAGGGACAGGAATGCGTGTCTGGCAAGAAGATTACGGTTTCCGACGTTTACCGGCCGGGACTGGAATTGAGCGGCTACTTTGACTTTTACCCGGCTGACCGGGTCCAGCTTCTGGGCAGAACGGAAATTTCCTACGCTGCCCGGCTGGACCACGACCTGCGCCGGAAAGTTTTTGAAAAAATCTGCCAGAAAGAAACTCCCTGCCTGCTGGTTTCCCGCAACCTGCCGGTGCCGGTTGAACTTAAAGAAGCGGCAGAAGCAGCCGGGACCCCGATCTTGATTTCCAATGACGCCACGACCTACTTGATGAGCATGATCACCCAGTACCTGGCCGTCAAGCTGGCGGAAAGAAGCAGCGTTCACGGGGTCCTGGTCGAAGTTTTCGGGATGGGGGTCCTCTTGACCGGGGAATCCGGGGTCGGCAAGTCCGAAACCGCCCTGGCCCTGGTGCAGCACGGTCACCGCTTGATCGCTGACGACCGGGTGGATGTCTACCAAAGAGACCACGAGACCGTGGTCGGGGAAGCTCCCCGTATTTTGAAGCACTTGATGGAAATCCGGGGGATCGGGATCATTGACGTCCTCAAGCTCTTCGGGATTGGGGCCATCAAGGAGGAAACCGAGATCTCCCTGGTTATCAACTTGACCAACTGGGACTCCAAGGCCAACTATGACCGCCTGGGCTTTCAGGAAAACACCCGGATTATCTGCGGGATCGCGGTTCCCCAGGTCACTATTCCGGTCAAGGTCGGCCGGAACATGGAAAACATCGTGGAAGTGGCCGTCATGAACTTCAGAGCCAAGGCCATGGGCTTTGACGCGGCCAAGACTTTTGATGAAAACCTGACCAGCCTGATCGCGGAAAACAGCGAGGAAGAAAAAGGGGGTAAAGCAGACTAATGACTTTAGCACTGAATCCAATCGCCTTCAGTATCGGGGACATTCACGTCCGCTGGTACGGAATCATCATCGCCTGCGGGATCCTGCTGGCTACCTTCATGTCGATCAGAGAAGGGCAAAGGCGGCAGATCATGAGCGATGACTTCATCGACTTGCTCTTGTGGGGCGTGCCGATCGGCTTTATCGGGGCTCGGATCTACTATGTCATTTTTGAATGGGGCTACTTCTCCCAGCACCCGGATGAAATTATCGCCATCTGGAACGGGGGGATTGCCATTTACGGGGGCTTGATCGCCGGGGCGATCGTCCTTTTGGTCTTCTGCTACCGGCGCTTCTTGTCGCCATTTCTAGTCCTGGACATCGTGGCGCCGGGCGTGATGGCGGCCCAGGTCCTGGGCCGGTGGGGCAATTTTATGAACCAGGAGGCCCACGGGGCCAAGTGCAGCCTGCAGTATCTGCAAAACCTCCACTTGCCCCAGTTCATCATCGACCAGATGTACATTAATGGCAGCTACTACAAGCCAACTTTTTTGTATGAATCTTTCTTTAACCTGATCGGTCTGATCATCATCCTCTCCCTGCGCCACAAGAAGCATCTTTTTAGGCAGGGGGAAGTCTTCATGCTTTACCTGGCCTGGTACTCCGTGGTCCGCTTTTTCGTGGAAGGGATGCGGACGGACAGCCTCTATATCTTTGGCGTCATCCGGGTTTCCCAGGCCCTCAGCCTCCTGCTTTTAATCGCTGTGGTTATTTTATTTGTCTACCGGCGTGTCAAAGTCAAGCCAAAGTGGTATCTTGAAGGAAGCGGTTTAAAATATCCATACGAGAGGTAGAAAAAATGGCAAAAATTTCCGTTTTAGGCGCCGGTTCCTGGGGGTCAGTCCTGGCCTCCATGCTAGCTGACAACGGCCACGAGGTGGCCCTTTACGCCCACCGGCAAGTTATTGCTGATGAGATCAACCAAGATCACACTAACCTGCACTACATGAAGGACTGGACCTTGAACCCCAGCGTTTGGGCCAGTACCGACATGGGGCAGGTTCTGAAAGACTGTGACGTTATCCTGTTCGCCGTGCCGACCAGCGCGATCCGGTCAGTGGCTAAAGCGGTCCGGCAGGTCTTGGACGAAAATGGCCGCCAGCCTTACCTGGTTTCGGCCACCAAGGGGATTGAACCGGGGACTAAAAAGCTGGTTTTGCAGATTTTTAAAGACGAAATCTACCCGGACGGATTTGACAAGATGATCGTACTGTCCGGTCCCAGCCACGCGGAAAATACCGCCCAAAAGGACCTGACGGCCATTACCCTGGCTTCAACCAGTCTGGACAACGCGGCCAAGATGCAGAAGATTTTTTCAAATGACTATGTCCGCTTCTACACCAGCAACGACCCAATCGGGGTCCAGGTCGGCGGGGCTGTTAAAAACGTCATCGCCATCGCGGCTGGGATCCTGGCGGGCCTGGGCTACGGGGACAATGCCAAGGCAGCCTTGATGACCCGGGGCCTGGCGGAAATCACCCGCCTGGGCGTGGCCTTTGGCGGCCAGCCTTGGACCTTCAGTGGCCTGTCCGGGATCGGCGACTTAATCGTTACTTGTACCTCAGTCAACTCCCGGAACTGGCGCTGCGGCTACCAGCTGGGCCAGGGCAAGCCCCTGGACGAAGTCTTGGCCAACATGGGCCAGGTTGTTGAAGGGGCCACGACCGTCAAGGCCGTGTACGAAATCTGCGACAAGTATTCTTTGGACATGCCGATTTCAGCTTCCATCTACAAGGTCCTCTATGAGGAGGCCAAGATCGACGATGAGATCAAGCTGATGATGAGCCGGCAGATGGGACCGGAAATCAGAATTTAAAAGAGGCTTGCAATCTTTTGAAAATCCTGTATGATATTACTTATAAAAAGTAAGTGGCAAGGAGGCTGTTTATGACCAAAGAAGTTGACGTAGTAATCATTGGTGCCGGTCCAGCCGGCATGACGGCAGCAGTTTACGCGGCCCGGGCCAACCTGAAGACGGTCCTCTTAGACCGGGGGATTTACGGGGGGCAGATGAACAACACTGCCGACATCGACAATTACCCGGGCTTTGTGGAAGTTCAGGGGCCGGAACTGGGCGAAAAGATGTACCAGACCGTGCAAAACGCCGGGGCCAGCTATGAATATGGCGACGTCCAGGCCGTCAAGCTGGAAGGCGACTACAAGCGGGTGATTACGGACAGCGAGGAATACCTGGCTCCAGCCGTGATCATCGCTACTGGATCAGAGCACAAGCGCTTGAACGTGCCGGGAGAGGAAACTTATTCCGGCCATGGTGTTTCTTACTGCGCCGTCTGCGATGCAGCTTTCTTCAGAGATGAAGACGTGACGGTGATCGGCGGGGGCGACTCGGCCATCCAGGAAGGGCTTTACCTGGCTCAGTCAGCCAAGTCAGTCACGGTCGTTCACAGAAGAGACCAGCTGCGGGCCAAGCCTGAACTGCAGGAGAAGGCCTTCAAGCACCCGAAGATCAAGTTTGTCTGGAACGCCCTGACTGAAGAAATCGTCGGCGAAGACGGCAAGGTCAGCGGGATCCGTTACAAGGACAAGGTCAGCGGGGAAGAAAAGGAATTTGCCACCAAGGGCGTCTTCATTTACGTTGGCGTTTTGCCAGTGACTAAGGCCCTGGATGGCCTGGACATCCTGGACGAAAACGGCTGGATTCCTACTGACGAATTGATGCGGACCCGGCAGGAAGGGATCTTCGCGGCCGGCGACGTGCGGCCAAAGGATTTGCGCCAGGTAACGACCGCCGTGGGCGAAGGCAGCGTGGCCGGGCAAGAAGCTTACAACTACCTGCAAGCCAAGGGCTTTTTGAAATAGATATTAAAAGCAGCGGACAAGTGGTCTGCTGCTTTTTTTCTTTGAGCAAAATATTGTTAGAATCTATGTTCGGGTAGTAAAATAGATTACGACTGATTATTGCAAGTTTAAGGGGGAAAAAGTGATTAAACGGCAAGACAATAACAAATTTGAACTCGTCTCACCATATAAGCCGGCCGGTGACCAGCAGCAGGCCATCGACCAGCTGACGGCCGGTTTTCAAGCCGGCGATAAAGAGCAGATCCTCAAGGGGGCAACGGGGACGGGGAAGACCTATACCATGGCCAATGTAATTGCCAAAATGAACAAGCCGACCCTGGTCATTACCCACAACAAGACCCTGGTTGGCCAGCTCTACAATGAATTTAAGGAATTTTTCCCGAACAACGCCGTGGAATACTTCGTTTCTTACTATGACTACTACCAGCCGGAAGCCTACGTGCCCCAGTCAGACACTTACATTGAAAAAGACGCCTCGATCAACGACGAAATCGACCAGCTGCGGCACGCCGCCACCAGCGCCTTGATGTCCAGAAATGACGTCATCGTGGTGGCTTCCGTTTCCTGTATATACGGTTTGGGTGACCCAAGAGAATACGCGGCCAGTGTGTTAAACGTCTATACTGGCCAGGAATACGAAAGAAACACCCTGCTCAGAGACTTGGTCAACATCCAGTATGACAGAAACGACATCGACTTCCAGCGGGGCCGCTTCCGGGTCCGGGGCGACGTCGTGGAAGTTTTCCCGGCCGGCTATTCTGACCGGGCCTACCGGATTGAATTTTTTGGCGACGAAATCGACCGGATTGTCGAAGTTGACCCCTTGACCGGGGAAGTGCACGGGGTCAGAGACAGCATCTCCCTTTTCCCGGCCACCCACTTCATGACCAACGATGATCAGCTGACCGGGGCTATCGACCGGATCAAGGCTGAGATGGACGACCAGGTCAAGAAGTTTGAAAAAGAAGGTAAGCTGCTGGAGGCAGAAAGAATCAAGCAGCGGACCACCTACGACTTGGAAATGCTGAGAGAAGTCGGCTACACCAACGGGATTGAAAACTACTCCCGGCAGATGGAAAACCGCAAAGCCGGTGAGCCGCCATACACCCTTTTGGACTTCTTCCCCAAGGATTCCCTGATTTTAATCGACGAATCCCACGCCACCATGCCGGAAATCCGGGCCATGTATAACGGGGACAGAAACAGAAAGCAGACCTTGATTGACTATGGCTTCCGCCTGCCGTCAGCCTTGGACAACCGGCCCCTAAAGCTGGAAGAATTTGAGCAGCATGTCAACCAGATCATGTATGTGTCAGCCACCCCGGGTGACTATGAATTAAACCAGACTAGCCGGATCGTGGAACAGGTCATCCGGCCGACCGGCCTTTTGGACCCGAAGGTCGAGGTCCGGCCAATTGAAGGGCAGATCGATGACCTGGTTGCTGAAATCAACCTGCGGATTGAAAGAAAGGAACGGGTTTTTGTCACTACTTTGACCAAAAAGATGGCTGAAGACTTGACCGACTACTTGAAAGACCTGGGCATCAAGGTCCGCTACCTGCACTCGGACATTAAAACCCTGGAAAGAATGCAGATCATCCGCGACCTCCGCTTGGGCAAGTTTGACGTTTTGATCGGGATCAACCTGCTTAGGGAAGGGATCGACGTACCGGAAGTTTCCCTGGTGGCCATTCTGGACGCGGACAAGGAAGGCTTCCTGCGGGCCTACCGGCCGCTGATCCAGACCATGGGCCGGGCGGCCCGGAACGCCAACGGTGAAGTTATCATGTATGCTGACCGGATCACCGATTCCATGAAGCTGGCGATTGATGAAACGAACCGCCGCCGGGCCATCCAGATGAAGTACAATGAAGAGCATGGGATCGTGCCAAAGACCATCATCAAGCCGGTCCGGGACATGATCTCCGTAGTCAAGGCCGACAAGGAAGCCGAAAAGTCAGACTCCTTCGCCGACCTCAACCTCGACGAGCTGACGGCCAAGCAGAAGAAGCAGATGATCGCCAACTTGAAAGAGCAGATGCAAGACGCGGCCAAGCGCTTGGACTTTGAAAGCGCGGCTAACCTCCGCGACGCGATTATCGAATTGGAAGGCTCTGTAAGAAAACCGATTAAGAAGAAAGGCAAGGACTTCAATGGCAGATAGAAAGATTGTCATCCGCGGTGCCCGTGAGCACAATTTAAAAGATATCGACGTAACCATTCCTAAAGACCAGCTGGTCGTTATTACTGGCTTATCGGGTTCTGGCAAGAGCTCACTGGCTTTTGACACCCTATATGCTGAAGGCCGGCGCCGCTACGTCGAATCTCTGTCCAGCTATGCCCGCCAGTTTTTAGGGCAAATGGACAAGGCCGACGTCGACTCAATCGACGGCCTTAACCCGGCCATTTCCATCGACCAGAAGACGACCTCCCACAACCCCCGCTCAACAGTCGGCACGGTTACTGAAATCAACGACTACCTCCGCCTGCTCTGGGCCAGGGTCGGCCACCCTTACTGCCCAAACGACGGCACCTTGATCCAGCGGCAGTCGGTTGACCAGATGGTGACCCGGATCCTGGATTTGCCGGAAAGAAGCAAGATCCAGCTTTTGTCCCCGGTTATCCGGGGCAAGCGGGGCGAGCACAAGGAGGTTTTCGCCCGAATCCGCCGGGCCGGCTATGTCCGGGTGATCGTTGACGGCGAGCTGCACGACGCCAGTGAGGAATTTGCTTTAGAGAAAAACAAGCGCCATGATATCGAAATCGTGGTTGACCGCCTGGTCATCAAAGACGGGATCCGGTCCCGCCTCTTTGACTCGGCTGAAGCAGCCCTGCGCCTGTCTGAGGGCTACATGGACGTTGACGTGATCGGGGGCGAGAAGCTCAGTTTTTCTGAATACTACGCCTGTCCTCTTTGCGGCTTTACAGTCGGGGAAATGGAGCCCCGCCTTTTCTCCTTCAACGCGCCTTTCGGGGCCTGCCCGGCCTGCGATGGCCTGGGGATGATGCTGGCGGTTGACCCGGACTTAGTGATCCCGGACAAGGACAAGAGCTTGGCTGAAGGGGCCCTGGCTCCTTGGGCAGGGTCAAAGTACTACATGGGGATGCTGGAGCAGGCCTGCGCGGCTTTGAAGATCCCGATGGACAAGCCTTTTAAAAAGCTGACCAAGCGGCAAAGAGACATTATCTTAAATGGGTCAGACAAGGAAATCCACTTCCATCTGGAAGGGGACTTCGGGGTCAACGACACCAAGCAGCCCTTTGAAGGGGTGATCAACAATGTCGACCGCCGCTACGCCAAGCCAATGTCCAAGTTCATGCAGGAAGTCATGGGCAAGTACATGACTGAATTGCCTTGTGAGGTCTGCGGCGGCAAGCGGCTTAATGAGAAGGCACTGGCCGTTAAGGTCAATGGCAAGAACCTGGCTGAAGCCAGTGACTTGTCAATCAAGGATGGCCTGGCCTTTTTCAAGGCAGTTGACTTAAGTGAGCAGGAAGCTGCTATCGCCAAGCCGATCCTAAAAGAAGTCTGCGACCGCTTGAATTTCCTGGTCAGCGTCGGCCTGGACTACCTGACCCTGTCCAGATCAGCCGGTACTTTATCCGGAGGGGAAGCCCAGCGGATCCGCCTGGCCACTCAGATCGGGTCCAACCTGTCCGGGGTTATGTATGTCTTGGATGAACCGTCTATCGGCCTGCACCAGCGGGACAACGACCGCTTGATCGCTTCTTTGAAGCGGATGCGGGACCTGGGCAACTCCTTGATTGTTGTTGAACACGACGATGAAACTATGCGGGCTGCTGACTACTTGATCGACATGGGGCCAGGGGCCGGCAGCCAGGGCGGGGAGGTTATGGCGGCCGGAACGCCGGAAGAAGTCATGGCCAATCCGAAGTCTTTGACTGGCCAGTACCTGCGGGGAGAAAAGTTCATCCCGGTACCATTGAAGCGGCGGAAGGGCAGCGGCAAGAAGCTGAAGCTGACCGGGGCGGCGGAGAACAACCTGAAGAATATCAGCGTCGAATTCCCTTTGAGTGAATTTGTGGTCGTGACCGGGGTTTCCGGGTCCGGCAAGTCCACCCTGGTCAACCAGATTTTAAAGCGGGTCCTGGCCCAGAAGCTCAACCACAATTCCGCCAAGCCGGGCAAGTATGACAAGCTGACCGGCTGGAAGAATATTGAAAAAGTGATCGACATCGACCAAAGCCCGATCGGCCGGACCCCGCGGAGCAACCCGGCGACCTACACCAGCGTCTTTGACGATATCCGGACCCTTTTTGCCCAGACCAATGAAGCCAAGATGCGGGGCTACACCAAGGCCCGCTTCTCCTTCAACGTCAAGGGCGGGCGCTGCGAAACCTGCCACGGGGACGGGATCCTCAAGATCGAAATGAACTTCCTGCCGGACGTCTACGTTCCTTGTGAAGTCTGCCATGGCCAGCGCTATAATTCTGAAACTTTGGAAGTGACTTACCGGGAAAAGAATATCGCCCAGGTCCTGGACATGACGATCAGTGAAGCTTGTGACTTCTTCGTTAATATTCCCAAGATCCACCGCAAGCTGCAGACCATCGTCGACGTTGGTCTGGGCTATGTCAAACTGGGCCAGCCAGCCACCACTTTGTCCGGCGGGGAAGCCCAGCGGATGAAACTGGCCAGCGAACTGCAGAAGTTATCGACTGGGAAAAACTTCTACATCCTGGATGAACCAACTACTGGCCTGCACACCGACGACATCAAGCGCCTTTTGGAAGTCCTCCAGCGCCTGGTGGACCAGGGCAACACGGTTTTGGTGATCGAACACAACTTGGACGTGATCAAGACGGCTGACTGGCTGATCGACCTGGGCCCTAACGGGGGCGAGCGGGGCGGCCAGGTGGTCTGCACGGGGACGCCGGAAGAGGTGGCAGACTGCCCAGAGTCCTGGACTGGCAAGTATCTCAAGCCAGTTTTGGGCCGGGACAAAGCTTTGACTGAAAGCAGTCTTGCAAATAAAGAAAAAGAATCTTAATCACGCCTTAAACCTTTTTTAGCAAAGTATTGTAAAATGAAAGTTGAAGCCAAATAATTGTCAGAATTTTTACTTCAGTGTGAAGGGGTGATTTTTATGTTTGATTCTGGCTACAACGAAAAACGCGGCTTTGACTGGGGCGTCTTCATCGCTGGGGTCATCTCCGTCGTTTTAAGCATTTTTCTCTTTGCCAACCCTGGCAAGGGCTTGCGGGGCCTGGTCATCGTTCTGGCCGTCTTGTTGATCATGCAGGGGAGCGCTTGGATTTCCATGTATGCCGGCTTTCACGGTATCTTTGGCCCGTCTTGGACGACCCTTTTATCGGGGATCTTTGACATTTTGATCGGGATCTTCTTCCTGTGGGATAACAAGGTCGGGGCATACACGATCGCGATCTTGGTGGCTATCTGGTTCATCGTCGACTCGGTGATCGGGATCGTCTTTGCCTGGCACCTGCGTTTCTTTGAGACCGGCTGGTATTTCTTCTTCAACCTGCTCTTGAACATCCTGAGCCTGGTTGTCGGGGTTATGCTTCTGTTCAGACCGATTATCGCGGTGATGAGCACGGTCTACTTGATCGCGATCTACCTGATGATCTTCGGGATAAATGAGATTGCTTTGGCCTTTATGCACCGTTAAGCATTTTAAACTGCCGATACTTAACAGATTGTTTAAGTGTTGGCAGTTTTTTTGATGGTAATAAAAAGTGTAAGGAAAAAGTAAAAGCAGGGAGGCAAGGGAAAATGGAGAAAAAGATTTATATTTCCTGCGACATGGAGGGCTGCGCCGGCGTTACTAGAGACCCATTATGGCCACAAGGGCTATGACCTGTCTTTAAAAGAAATGACCTGGAATGACCCGGGAAACCGTGGCCGCGGTCAAGGCCTGCCAGCAGGCCGGCTACCAGGTGACCGTCAAAGACGGGCATGAGGACGGGATCAATCTGGATCCGGCCCTGTTGCCGGCGGGCACGGAACTGATCCAGGGCTGGGACTCTTCACCAGAAGAAATGATGGCGGGAATTTCATCCGACTATGCCGGGGCAATCCATATCGGCAGCCACTCTCCGGCCGGCTCCAGCGAAACGCCCTTGGACCATACAGTGGAACATGTCTGGTATTCCTGGGTCAAGCTGAACGGGGAATTGGCCTCGGAATTTACCTTCAACAGCCTCTGCGCGGCCCAGTACGGGGTACCCTCACTTTTCCTGGCCGGGGATGCCGGAATTTGCCGGCGGGCTGAGGACTTTTGCCCGGGCATCATGACCTGCGCCACTAAAAAAGGAGTGGGCATCGCGACTGTCAATAAGAGCCCCCAGGAAGTCGCAGCGGGCATCGCGACCGGGATCAAGGAAGCCTTGGCGGGGCCCGGTGGTCTGCCGCTTTTAGCTGACGAATACCTGCTGGAATTCTGCTTTTCTTCAGCAGGCCGGGCCAGAGCCGCTTCTTTTTACCCGGGAGCTGAGCGAGCAGGCGAGCGGATCGTTTCCTACCGGGCCAAGAGCATTATGGAACTCTTGACGGTGAAAATGTTCATGACGGAAATCTGAGGTGGAAGATGGGCTTAAAAGGAGAACTGTTTTTGCCCCGGGCTTATCAAACCGGAGAGAAAAACGACATAACCGATGTTCCGGGGATCAAGGTGTGCCAGGTGACCCTGCGAAAGGGCGGGGTTAATACCGGCGTCACGGCAATCTTGCTCGGGAGTGATATTTTTAAGCAAAAAATGCTGGCCAGCGGCCAGGTCATCAACGGCTTCGGCAAAACTACCGGCCTGGTTCAGATCAATGAGCTGGGTACTTTGGAGATCATGACCAACACCCTGGCCGTGGGGACCTGCTGGACGGCCTTGACCCGCTACATGCTGGACCGGAACCCGGAGATCGGACTCACAACCGGGACGGTTAACCCGGTCGTAATGGAGTGTAACGACGGGGATTTGAATGATATTAGGTCCCTGCCGGTTAAAGAGAGCGATGCTCTGACGGCTTTAGCTTTAGCTGAGGGTAATCCGCCCCTGCTGGAAGGTAATGTCGGTGCCGGAACCGGTATGCGCTGTTTAGGCTTTAAGGGCGGCATCGGGTCAGCTTCACGGCTTTTGGAACAATATCACGTAGCCAGCCTGGTCTGCGCCAATTTCGGGGCTTTTGGCAAGTTGCGGGCTGGCAGCCGCCTTTTGGGCCAGGAACTAAAAGATGCCGTTTTGGCTCTGGCGAAAGCAGAAAATAACCAGCTTTATGCCCGCTATCAAAAAGGCCGGGGGTCAATCGTGATGGTGATCGCCACCGACCTGCCTCTCTCCAGCCGGCAACTAGGCCGCCTGGCCCGCCGGAGCGCGGTTGGCTTAGCCAGAACCGGGTCGTATATCGGCGATGGTTCTGGCGACATTGCCCTGGCTTTTTCCACGGCGCAAAGGGTCAGCCATTTCGCTAAAGAAGCGGAAAGCTTTAGCTTTTTGCCGGACAGCCAGCTGGACCCGGTCTTTGAAGCCGGGGCGGAGACAATCGAAGAAGCGGTCTTGAGTGCCTTGGTCCACGCTGAGACCTTGACCGGTTTTCAAGGGAGAAGGGTCTACGGCTTAGGGGATTTTTTATAAAAATAGTGGAGAATAGGAATGCAGCTAGGGCAAAATAATTGCCAAGACGCGGCACGCCCGGTATGATAGAGTTTAACGTTTTATGGGAGCAATACGGAATCATGCATGAAAAACACAAGAAACAGCTGTTGATTTTGACGGGGATGAGCGGGGCCGGCAAGACGGTTGCCGCCCACTCATTAGAAGATGTCGGCTACTTCGTGGTTGACAACCTGCCCCCGGAATTGCTGGGCAATTTCTGGGACTTGATGAACACTTCGGAAGACTTTGAAAAAGTTGCCGTGGTGATCGACCTCAGGGTCAAGTCCTTCTACAAGGACCTAATCGACGAAATCAACTCCCTGGAAGACAGCGGCCAGACCCAGGCCACGATTGTCTTTTTGGAAGCTTCTGACGACACCTTGGTGGCCCGCTACAAGGAAACCCGCCGCCTGCCGCCTTTAGCGGAAAACGGCCGCCTTTTAGACGGGATCCGGGATGAACGCCGCATTTTGACTCCGGTCAGAAACCGGTCCAACTACATTTTGGATACCTCCAAGATGACGACGAAGGAACTGAAGCAGAAGCTGCAGAGCAAATTCGGGGAACTCCACAAGCCAAAATTCGGGATTGAGGTCATGTCCTTCGGCTTCAAATATGGAATGCCAATTGATGCTGACATCGTCATGGATGTCCGCTTTCTGCCTAATCCCTTCTACATTCCGGAACTGCGTCCCTTCACGGGGCTGGACAAGCGGGTCTTCAACTATGTCATGGACAAGGATGAAACCAAGGTCTTTTATGGCAAGCTGCTGGACCTCTTGTTGACAGCAATTCCCGGCTACATTGACGAAGGCAAGGAAAAACTGACGATCGCCATCGGCTGCACGGGCGGTCAGCACCGCAGCGTTTCGATCGCCCAGCAGCTGGCGCGCGACTTGTCTGAAAAATATCCGGTTGACATTACCCACCGGGAAATCAGCCGTTATCTCAGAAAGTAGGAATTCAGCATGTCTTTTGGCGAAAACAAGATCATCCGCATCATCAAGCGCCGCCGGCCCCGGGTGGTCG
>NZ_AZCR01000003.1:0-33003 GCF_001433875.1 Lactobacillus delbrueckii subsp. delbrueckii DSM 20074 = JCM 1012 | reverse complement strand
TCGGCGGGGGGACCGGCCTGCCAGTCATTTTGCAGGCCTTGAAAAAGCAGGACGCGGAGATCACGGCGATCGTGACCGTCTCTGACGACGGCGGGTCATCCGGGATCATCCGCAACTACATCAACGTCGTTCCCCCGGGCGACATCCGCAATGTCCTGGTTTCCTTGAGCGACCTCTCGCAAGAAAAAAAGCAGATCTTCCAGTACCGCTTTGAATCAAAGGACTCCTTTTTCTCCGGCCACGCCATCGGCAACTTGATCATCGCGGCCTTAAGCGAGATGCAGGGGAATATTTTTGACGCTGTCCAGAACTTATCAGCCATGATGGAGGTTGATGGTCACATTTATCCTTCTGCTAACGAACCTTTGACCTTGAACGCGGAATTCATGGACGGCAGCCAGAGCAGCGGGGAAGTGGAAATTACCAGCCAGCACAAGCAGATCAAGCGGGTCTGGGTAACAGCTGATGACGGTGAGCCGGCAGCTCCCGGTCCGGTGATCGAGGCCATTATGCAGGCCGATGCTATTGTCCTGGGGCCAGGGTCCTTGTTTACCTCGATTCTGCCGAACCTGATGATCCCGAATGTTGGCCAGGCAGTCCGGGAGACTAAGGCTGAAGTGGTTTACGTCTGCAACATCATGACCCAGGCCGGGGAAACGGTGGGCTTAAGCGATGCCGACCACGTCCGGGTCATCAACCAGCACCTGGGCGGCAATTATATCGACACCGCCCTGGTCAATGGGGCCCGGATCGACATGACCAAGTTCCATCCGGAAGACTATGATGAGTATTTAAAGCCGGTCGCCAACGACTTTGCCGGCCTGCAGGAACAGAACTGCCGGGTGATTACGGATGACTTTATCGACCAGCGAAGCGGCCTGGTCTTCCATGACGGCGACAAGGTGGCCAGGGAAATCATTGACCTGGCCCTGCAGGAAATGTTTAAGAGAAAGTAGGAAGTTAATGGCGAGTTATGCCAGTGAGGTAAAAAAAGAACTGACTTCAATCGAGGTCCATCCCGAGCATGCCAAGGCGGAACTGGCGGCCTTTTTGCGGATGAACGCGGTTTTGAGCCGGCATGACGGGCAGATGAGCCTGGACATCGTGACGGAAAACCCGGCCATTGCCCGGCGGATTTTTTCCCTGATCAAGACGGCCTACGGCTTTGAGCCCCAGCTGATCGTGACCCGGAAGATGAAGCTGAAGAAGAACCACCAGTACCTGGTCAGAGTGTCCCAGATGGTCAGCGAGATTATGGCGGATTTAGAGATCTATTCCCCGAAAAAAGGCTTCATCACCGGGGTGCCGGACAAGATCAAGTATTCAGAGCAGCGGTCAATGTCCTACCTGCGGGGGGCCTTTTTGGCCAGCGGCAGCGTCAACAATCCGGAAACCAGCCGCTACCACCTGGAAATCTATTGCACCTATGCCAATCACAGCCAGGATCTGCAGGAGATCATGAACAAGTACTTTGACCTCAATGCCAAGGTGACGGCCCGTAGAAGCGGCAGCATCGTCTACTTGAAAGAAGCGGAAAAAATCGGCGACTTCCTTCATGTGGTCGGGGCGGTCAATGCCATGCTGGCCTTTGAGGACCTGCGGATCATGCGGGACATGCGCAATTCCGTCAACCGCCTGGTCAACTGCGACACGGCCAACCTCCGCAAGACGGCCGGTGCGGCCGCCAAGCAGGTGGAAGACATTGAATTGATTGACCAAAAGCAGGGCCTGGAGTCTTTGCCGGAAAAGCTGGCCAGCCTGGCCCGCTTCCGCCTGCAGCACCCGGAACTTTCCCTCAAGGAACTGGCTGAGCAGGTTCCCGACGGGCCGATTTCCAAGTCCGGGGTTAACCACCGCTTGAAGAAATTGCATGAGATCGCGGAAAACCTCCGCTAATAATAAGACAACAAAAAATCCAGACGGCTATTTCAGTCGTCTGGATTTTCTTTTCCCGATAAGCGGATTACTTGTTTTGGTTGACCATGATATCGTCAATCAAGCCGTAGTCCTTGGCTTCCTGAGCGGTCATGTAGTGGTCGCGTTCAGTGTCGCGCTTGATGGTTTCGATGTCCTGGCCGGAGTCCTTGGCCAAGATTTCATTGATCATCTTTCTGGTCTTCAAGATTTCTTCAGCGGCAATTTGGATTTCCGTAGCTTGCCCTTGCGCCCCGCCCAAAGGCTGGTGGATGAGGACAGTAGCGTGCGGCAGGGCAAAACGCTTGCCCTTTTCGCCTTCAGCCAAAATGATTGAGGCCATGGAAGCTGCCATACCGGTGGCAATGGTGGAAACTGGTGACTTGATGAAGTTCATGGTGTCCACGATAGCCATGCCGGAAGTGATCACACCGCCTGGTGAGTTGATGTACATGTAAATGTCTTTAGTATTGTCTTGCGCGTCAAGGAAAAGCAGCTGGGCAATGATGGAGTTGGCCATTTGGTCGTTAACTTCACCGCTCAGCATGATGATCCGGTCCTTCAGCAAGCGGGAGTAAATGTCATAAGCGCGTTCGCCGCGGGCCGTTTGTTCAATAACTGTAGGTACTAACATAATTTTCCTCCTAGTGATTGGATTAGCACTCATTTGGATATAGTGCTAATTAAAACACTCCTGGCCGGGTCTGTCAAACTTGGCGCACTCTTTTTCAAAAAATAAACTGGTGCTATAATGTCCTTATGTGAAAAGGCTTTTTTAGCTGGAAAGAATCTAATTTATATAGAAAGTGAAAAAGAAATGGATAAGAAACTGCTCTGCTTGCTCCTGCTGGCGGTGGCCTTTATTGGCCAGGCTTAAACGGTCCAGGCGGCCACGGTCAGCAAGATGCCTGGCACGAAAAACATGGGGATCTATGCCAAAGTAACCAAGAAGGACGCCAGCAAGAAAGTGACGACCACTAAGTACTTTAAGTACAGCAAGATCCAGTCAACGGCCAGCAAGAAGACCAAGAAGGGGACTTATGCCTATATCTATGCCAACGGCCGCCCTTTAGGCTGGGTTAGTGAAAAGTGGTTTGTCAGAAACAAGATTTCCGCGGCCAAGCAAATCTACCTGGTCGAAGATGACAACCGCTTTAACTACAAGGACGCTATCAGCTATGTGACCGACGCTCACGGGACCATGGTGGACCCGGCAAATGGCGCGGTTAAGGCCAGTCTGTCCGGGAACAAGCTGACTTTTACTTATGGCAAGGCCAAGACAACCGTTGAATTGGTGAAGACGGCTAACCCGAACCGGAACCTTAAGCCGGCTGTTAGCGCGAAGAAGGGCTGGTCAGCACGAGAAAGCATTCCGGCAGCTCCAAGAACTGGAACGCCGCCCACCGCCATGGCACAGAGACCAGCGGCAACCGCTGGACCAGCGGCGGCTTGACCCTGGCCACCCAGCTTTGGGAGCCGCGCAACTTGAGCCTGGAGACCAATGACTGGCAGCAGGTCGGTCCGGTTATGGAAGGCTTGGCCGTAAATGGCGGCTGGGCTTACAGCAGCTGGTACCGGTCAGCCGCGGCCAGCGACCAGCTTAAGGGCAACATCGTGGCCTTCAACATGAAGAAGCTGAACAAGTACCAGGCCCAGTATCTGTCACCGCGCAGCTACCTCTACAAGAAGCTGAGTTTTGGCAAGTTTAAGAGCTACTCCCAAAATGTCAAAGTGAGTCCTTACATGCGCTTGGGCCACGGCCAGTCACTGGGGGCAAGTTCAAAGTACATCTATGTCCTGGCCAACGAAAACAAGCTGCCAGGCGGGGCAAGCAACGGTTTTTACTCGGAAGAAATCCTGCAGCTGAAGAAGAGCGACTTGACCATCAACAAGGTCTGGAGCATCCGGGTAGACGTCGGCAGCTCTGGCCGCTACTTCTACAACGCCGCTTTTGCCGGCGACAATACCATGTACGGGGTCTTCCACAACGCGGCCTTTGGCCGCTATGAATTCTGGCGCCTTAACCTGGTCAACAACCGCTGGCAGGTCAGTTAGGTAACGGCGACCCAAAGCCACTTCGTCAAGCAGCAGGCCGGCAGTTCTCCGGTCCAGGGCTTCAGCGTAAGCGGCAGCAACATGTACCTGGCCTTTAACAACTTGATCTTCAAATTGCAGACTAATGGGACTTACCAGAAGACCTGGAAGCATGTCTCCAACCGGGAAATCGAAGGTCTGGCCAGTGACGGCAGCCAGCTATATGCTCAATTGGCCCAAAGAGGGGAAATTCTTTCCGGCCGCTGGTAAAAAGCCGAAAAATAGCCTTGACAGAGGAAAGGCTTTCCAGTAAGATTAGTTAAAAATAAATTAAATGTTAACCGAGAGGTAAAAAAGATGAACTTTCAAGCAATGGTAAAAGAAAGCTGGCAATTCAAGTAGAGATTGTTTCGCGGGGCGATTCAATCTGTTTTGGCTTGAATTGCTGTCTGAATTGCTAAAAGTTGATTAGTGTCCGGATAGTAAATAAATCTATCCGGATTTTTCTTTTAGAGACAGAAAAGGAGGATCCAGGCGGATCCTCCTTTTTATTTTGCTTTCGGTTAGTTTGTTATTTTTTCTGTATTTACAGTACTTTAGTTTTTGCTTTAATTTGCGAGGTAACAGAATGAAAAAGGTGCTCGCGGCCTTTGCCGCAATTTATCTTTTTTTGGCAGCCGCCCTGTTTATCAATATCAAGCCGGCGGCCCAAAAGAGCAAGGAAGTCAGAGTGGGGGTCTTGACCCTGATGCGCCACCCGGCCCTGGACGAAATCTACCGGGGCTACAAGGCTGGCCTGGCCAAGTCGGGCTACAAGGTCAAGATCGACTACCAAAACGCCAACAATGACCAGAGCAATCTGAAGACCATGGCGGAAAAACTAGTCAACAGCCAGGACCAGGTCCTCTTCGGGATCACCACCCCGTCTTCCCAGGCCCTGGCCAACGCGACCAAAAAGAAGCCGATTGTCTTAGGGGCAGTGACTGACCCTAAGGGGGCGGGCCTGGTGAAGAACAACATGCGTCCCGGCGGCAACATCACCGGGGTCAGTGACCGGGCGCCGATCAAGCAGCAGCTCAAGTTGATCCAGCGCTTTTTGCCCAGGCTGAAGACCCTGGGGATCATCTCCACCTCAAGCGACAGCTCAGCCGTGTCTGGCTACAAGCAGATCGTTAGCTACTGCAAGCAGATGGGGATCAACTACAAGGCCTACTCCATTTCCAACAGCAATGACTTAAACCAGGTCTCCCAGCAAATGCTGACCCAGGTCGACGCGGTGATCGTGCCGACTGACAACACGATTGCCGGGGCCATGCAGACCCTGGTCAAAAACGCCAACGCGGCTAAAAAGCCGGTCTTCCCGGCTGCCGGCACCATGGTTAAAGACGGGGGCCTGGCCACCTACAGCGTGGACCAGTACCAGCTGGGCTTGATCGGGGCCAAGGTGACCGTCCAGATCTTGCAGGGCAAAAAGCCAGGCAACATGGCCATCCGCTATGTTGAACACGGCACCTTGTATCTTAACCTCAAGGAGGCTAAGAAGCTGGGCACCAAGGTTCCGGCCAGCTTCTTGAAAGAAGCTAAGTCTAAGGGAATCATCTACAAGTAGTTTACAAGGAGGATTTTTATGAATTTGATCGTATCGGCAATTGGCCAGGGCTTCTTATGGGGGCTCCTGGGCCTGGGCCTCTTTCTCAGCTTCAGAATCATGAATACGACGGATATGACCGTGGAAGGGACCTTCCCTTTAGGCGCGGCCGTTTCCGTCAGCCTGATCGTGCAAGGGACCAACCCCTTTTTAGCCACTTTGGCCGCCTTTGTGGCGGGGGCTTTAGCCGGCCTGGTCACGGCCCTTTTGATCACCAAGGGTAAGATTCCCAGCCTTTTAGCCGGGATTTTGACCATGACCGGGATCTACTCTATCGACTTGATGGTTATGGGCAAGTCTAATGTCTCCCTTTTAGGCAAAAAGACCATCTACTCCCTGGCCTTTTTGCAAAAACTGCCCCAGTACTTTGACAGCGTCGTTGCCGGCACCATCTTGATGGTTCTGGTCACCTGCGACTTGATCTGGTTCTTGTCAACCGACTTTGGCCAGGCCTTTATTGCCACGGGTGACAACCCGCAGATGGCCAAGTCTCAGGGGATCAGCCCCCAGCAGATGACGGTGGCGGGCCTCATGATTTCCAACGGCCTGGTTGGCCTCTGCGGGGCGGTGGTCGCCCAAAGCAACGGCTACGCAGATGTGAACATGGGGATGGGGATGATCGTTATTGCCCTGGCCTCCATCATCATCAGTGAGGTCGTCTTCAGAAACCTTGGCCTGGCCAGCCGGTTATTCGCGGTCAGCCTGGGCAGCATTATCTACCGCCTGCTCTTATTGGCAGTTCTCCAGGTGGGCCTGTCTTCAAACAACTTGAATTTGATTTCTTCACTAGTTCTGGCCGCCTGCATGATGCTGCCGCAAGTTGAAGAAAAATTCCGCCTCAAGCAGACATTTATGAAAGGATTTAAGCATGACTAGTCAAAATTTACTGGAACTGACCGATTTGGAAGTGGTCGTAGGCCGCGGTACTAGCGAGGAAAACAAGATCCTGGGCAAGCTCAGCTTAAAGATCAAGCCAGGGGACTTCATCTGCCTTCTAGGCGGCAACGGGGCCGGCAAGAGCACCCTGCTCAATGTTTTGGCCGGGGCCATCCAGCCGACCAGCGGAAAAATTCTACACGCCGGCGAAGACATCAGCAAGGAAAGCGAGGTCAAGCGCAGCAGCTACATCGCCCGGGTCTTCCAGGATCCCAAGCTGGGGACGGCGCCCCGGATGACGGTGGCTGAAAATCTGCTTTTGGCCGCAAAAAGAGGGCAGAAGCGGGGGCTGAAGCTGCGCCGGCTGAAGGAAAACATTCCGGCCTTCAAAGAAGCCCTGAAGAAGGTCAACCCCGACCTGGCCGGCAAGCTGGACCTGCCGGTCGACCAGCTCTCAGGCGGCCAGCGGCAGGCCTTGAGCTTCGTCATGGCTACCTATAATAAGCCGGAGCTTCTGCTTTTAGACGAGCATACCGCGGCGCTTGACCCCAGATCCAGCCGCAAGCTGATGGAGGCAACCGATGAACAGATCCGGGCCAAGAAGATCACCGCGGTGATGATCACCCACCATATGGAAGACGCCTTAAAGTATGGCAACCGCCTTTTGGTTTTAGACCATGGTCAAATCAGCCACGACTATCAAGGCCAGGCCAAGCAGGACTTGACCCTGCAGGACTTAGCCGCCTTGTTTGACTGATAAAGAAGAGGCAGAGCAAACAGAAAAAAGACAAAAAGAAAACCGCTGCTAAAAAGCAGCGGTTTTCATATGATGGACCCCCTGGGAGTCGAACCCAGATTTCAAGAACCGGAATCTTGCGTGCGATCCATTACACTAAGGGTCCCAATCACAGTTATTAATTATAGCAGAGATTCAGAGAATGGGAAGGGGTTAAAGCAAAAAAATGTAAAAACTTGTAAAGTATCTGCGAAAAAGGTCAAAAAAGTTATAAAACAGGCTTTTTGTCCGGGCTGGGTTAGAAAAAAACTTGCATACGGAGCGAATTCTGTTATACTAAGAGTGTCGAGAGAGAAATGGAGATTGAAGCGAAGTCTTGTTTCTCTTATATTTTTAAGCAACGTGGGACAGAAAACGACAGCAGCGTGGTCGGGGAGCGCCCCACTAGAAGGATGGTTACTTTGAACACGGATTTATCCCTGCTCGAACTGCTTGTTCCCGATGCTTTAAAGATCTTTCGACAAAGATATCTCATCCTTGAACAGATTAGCTTGCATGCTCCAATCGGCCGCCGGACGGTGGCCAGGCAGCTGGGGCTGAGCGAGCGGAACATCCGGACCGAAACTGATTACCTGCGTGACCAGGGTCTGATCGAAATCAAGAATTTCGGGATGTTCTTGACTGAAAAAGGAGAGAGTGTTGTAAAAGATGCAGCACCAATTGTTGATCGACTTTTTAATGCCAGCCAAGCAGAAGTATGGTTGGCCCAGGCTTTAGGAATAGATCGGACAATTATCGTAGCTGGCGACGCGGACCTGCAGAGCTGGGTTTATGACCTGGCTGGCGAAGAGCTGAATTCAGCCTTGAATCTCCTCTTGCCCCTGGCAGACTGCATTGTCACCGTTATGGGCGGCAAGACAATAGCCAAAGTGGCCAAGAAGCTGAACCGCAGCTTGAGTGAGAACCGGAGCTTGATCTTCGTCCCTGGCAGAGGGGCATTGGGCGGCCGGGTCAACACGGAAAGCAACGCGGTCGTTCAAGAAATGGCCCGGGCGACCGGCGGCAGCTATGAATCCCTCTTTTTACCGGAACATGTTTCCAAGGACGCTTACCGGTCTTTGGTCCGGGATCCGGAAATCAGCGGGGTGTTGCAGGATATCTCCCAAAGCGATGTCGTGATTCACGGCATTGGCCTGGCTAGTGAAATGGCCCGGAGGCGGGGCTACGATTCAGTTGCCCTGGCACGTCTGCGGGAGAACAAGGCCGTCACCGAATGTTTTGGATGTTTCTTCGATGAAGAAGGCCACGTTGTCGAACGCATCAGACAGGTTGGATTGCAGTTCGAGAACCTAACGAATGTCCCGCATATTCTGGCAATTGCCCTTGGCACGAGAAAGGCCAAGGCCATCAAGGCCTATATGCGCAACGCTCCTCATCAAACCTGGCTGATTACTGATGAGGCAGCCGCAAATCAGATTTTAAACGGGTCATCCCGCTTAAAATAAAATGTTTTTAATAGTTCTTAAGGAGGACTTTTCGAATATGACAGTTAAGATTGGTATTAACGGTTTTGGCCGTATTGGTCGTTTGGCATTCCGTCGTATCATGGACTTGGGTGAAGAAACCAAGGACATCGAAGTTGTTGCTATCAACGACTTGACTACTCCAGCTATGTTGGCTCACCTGTTGAAGTATGACTCAACTCACGGCACTTTCGACCACGAAGTTTCAGCTACTGAAGACTCACTGGTTGTAGACGGCAAGAAGTACCGCGTATACGCTGAACCACAAGCTCAAAACATTCCGTGGGTTAAGAACGACGGCGTTGACTTCGTTCTTGAATGTACTGGTTTCTACACTAGCAAGGCTAAGTCACAAGCCCACCTTGACGCTGGTGCAAAGCGTGTCTTGATCTCAGCTCCAGCCGGCAACGACTTGAAGACTATCGTTTACTCAGTAAACCAAGACACTTTGACTGCTGACGACACTATCGTTTCAGCTGGCTCATGCACTACCAACTCACTTGCTCCAATGGCTAACGCTTTGAACAAGGAATTCGGTATCGAAGTTGGTACTATGACTACTATCCACGCTTACACTGCAACTCAAAAGGTTTTGGATGGTCCTGACAGAGGCAACAACTTCCGCAACGCCCGTGCCGCTGCTGAAAACATCATTCCTCACTCAACTGGTGCTGCTAAGGCCATCGGCCTGGTATTGCCAGAATTGAACGGCAAGCTTGATGGTCACGCACAACGTGTCCCAGTTAAGGACGGTTCAGAAACTGAACTTGTTACTATCTTGAACAAGAAGGTAACTGCTGAAGAAGTTAACGCGGCTATGAAGAAGTACGAAAGCCCATCATTTGCTTACAACGCAGACCAAATCGTTTCTACTGACGTATTGGGCATGACTGCTGGCTCAATCTTCGACCCAACTCAAACCCAAGTTATCACTGCAGGCGACAAGCAACTTGTTAAGACTGTTGCTTGGTACGACAACGAATACTCATTCACTTGCCAAATGGTTCGTACTTTGTTGCACTTTGCTACTCTTTAATTTAAAGTTTTCTAAATTGAATTAGTAGTGTGAAAGAAGGCGGAGGGAAATTTCTTCCTTCCGCCTTTTTTCGATGAATATAGGAGATTTTTTCAATGGCTAAATTGATTGTTTCTGACGTAGACGTTAAGGACAAGAAGGTTTTGGTTCGCGTTGACTTCAACGTGCCGATTAAGGACGGCGTTATCGGCGACGACAACCGTATCGTGGCTGCTTTGCCAACTATCAAGTACATCATCGAAAACGGCGGCAAGGCTATCTTGCTTTCCCACCTTGGCCGGATCAAGAGCGATGAAGACAAGAAGAGCTTGAGCCTGGCTCCAGTTGCCAAACGTTTGGGCGAATTGCTTGAAAAGCCTGTAACTTTCGTACCTTCAAACGAAGGCAAGGAAGTTGAAGACGCCATCAACAACATGAAGGACGGCGACGTAGTTGTTTTGGAAAACACCCGTTTCCAAGATATCGACAACGACTTCGGCAAGCGTGAATCAAAGAACGACCCTAAGCTTGGCGAATACTGGGCATCATTGGGTGACGTTTTCGTAAACGACGCCTTCGGTACTGCTCACAGAAGCCACGCTTCAAACGTTGGTATCGCTACGGCCATGAAGGCTGCCGGTAAGCCAGCAGCTGCTGGTTTCCTGCTTGAAAAGGAAATCAAGTTCCTGGGCAACGCTGTTGCTAACCCAGTTCACCCATTCGTAACTATTCTTGGCGGGGCTAAGGTTTCTGACAAGATCGGCGTTATTACCAACTTGATTCCAAAGGCTGACCACATCATTATCGGTGGTGGTATGGCTTACACCTTCCTTAAGGCTCAAGGCCACAATATCGGCAAGTCCCTGGTTGAAGACGACAAGGTTGAATTTGCCAAGGAATTGCTGGAAAAGGCTGGCGACAAGCTGGTTCTGCCAATCGACCACGTAGCCGCAACTGAATTCAACAACGATGCTGCTTCAGAAGTTGTTGGCCAAGACATCCCAGACAACGAAATGGGCTTGGACATCGGTCCTAAGACTATTGAACTCTTCAAGAAGACTCTTGAAGGTGCCAAGACTGTTGTTTGGAACGGGCCAATGGGCGTCTTCGAAATGCCAAACTTCGCCAAGGGTACTTTGGAAGTTGGCCGTGCTTTGGCTGACTTGCCAGACGCTACTACTATTGTCGGCGGTGGTGACTCAACTGCTGCTGCTAAGCAATTGGGGATCGCTCCCAAGTTGACTCACATCTCAACTGGTGGTGGTGCATCTCTTGAATACCTTGAAGGTAAGGAATTGCCAGGTATCGCTTGCGTTTCAGACAAGTAGTTTAGGAGGATTTTTCAAATGTCACGTACCCCAATTATTGCTGGTAACTGGAAGCTGAACATGAACCCAAAGGAAACTGTTGAGTTCGTAAACGCTGTTAAGGACCAATTGCCAGACCCATCAAAGGTTGAATCAGTGATTTGTGCACCAGCAGTTGACTTGGACGCCTTGCTGAAGGCTGCCGAAGGCTCAAACCTGCACGTCGGTGCAGAAAACTGCTACTGGGAAAACTCCGGTGCCTTCACTGGTGAAACTTCTCCAGCAGTTTTGAAGGAAATGGGCGTGCAATACGTCATCATCGGACACTCAGAACGCCGTGACTACTTCCACGAAACTGACGAAGACATCAACAAGAAGGCCAAGGCTATCTTTGCCAACGGCTTGACTCCAATCCTTTGCTGCGGTGAATCACTGGAAATCCGGGAAGCCGGCAAGGAAAAAGAATGGGTTGTCAGCCAAATCAAGGCTGACCTGGAAGGCTTGACTAGTGAACAAGTTTCCAAGCTGGTGATCGCTTACGAACCAATCTGGGCGATTGGCACTGGCAAGACTGCTTCAAGCGACCAAGCTGAAGAAATGTGCAAGACTATCCGGGAAACTGTTAAGGACTTGTACAACGAAGAAACTGCTGAAAACGTCCGCATCCAATACGGCGGTTCAGTAAAGCCAGCCAACATCAAGGAATTGATGGCTAAGCCAAACATCGACGGTGGCTTGGTTGGTGGCGCATCATTGGTACCAGACTCATACCTGGCTTTGGTAAACTACCAAGACTAATTTATGACTGTCATATCAAAAAACGCTCCCGAAGGAGCGTTTTTTCTTTGTCTGCTATTCGATACTTTTCTGTCTTCTTTTGTACTTTTCGCTTTTTTGCTTTTTAAAACTATTTTCCCAAAAATCTCAGCCTATTGTCTGACAGCGTTTACGAAGGTGGTATTATATAAGTGTAGACAAAAGAAAAGAGTTAATGTTCAAGGAGGATACTCCAATAGAAAGTTTAGCTTAAATTCGCAGAGCATAACTAAATTAGGCTCGGGAAAGGACTGAGACCACCATAAGATGCAGTCGACAATTGAAGATAGAAGAAGTTACTAATGGTTAAGTACGTGAGTAGATTGACTGTTAGGAACATTTTGTTTGCTCGGAAAGGGCGCTTAATTGTCTTTTTTCTCCTGACTATAGTAATATGAATTGTAGAAAAACAATTTATATAGAAAAATAACAAGGAAAGGGAGAAAAAAGACGAAATGATCCGTAAGGCAAGAAAAAGCGACTTTGAAGCGGTTTACCCGATTTTAAACCAGATTTTTGACGAGATGGACATGGATACCATCAACCGCCTGCCGGAGAGCCAGTTCTACGACTTGATACGGCTGGGTTTCATCTCGGAAAACTACCGTTATTCCTACAACCGGATCTGGGTTGAGACTGACGAAAACGACCGGGTCCGGGGGATGATCTGCATGTACCCGGACAAGGACCAGGGAATTATTGACGTGGTGCTCAGAAAAGAAATGGCCAAGGTCGGCCTGCCAATGACCACCGATATCTTTACCGATAAGGAAGCCCAGAAGGGGGAATGGTATATCGATGCCTTAGCTGTCTCTCCGCGGGACTGGGGGAAGGGGATTGCCAGCCGCTTAATGGAACTAGCCCCGAAACTGGCCAAGAAGCACGGCTACAAGAAGGTCAGTTTAAACGTAGATCTAGAAAACCCTCGCGCACAGCAATTATACTTGCGCAAGGGTTTCAAGACAACTAATTCAATGACTATTGGCGACCGTGTTTACGACCATATGGTAAAAGAAGTTTGAAGAAGCTGGCCGTGCTGGTCTGCCGCCGGTTGAGATTTGGAAAAAGGTCCGGCAGCTTGAGCGGGGTGACGTGCCACTGGGTGAAAAGGACCGCGATCAGCAGAATAAAGGGGGTATCTTCCTCCCGGCTGATCTGGCAGGTCAAGGTCACCCCCTTGTCGGCTACCACGGTGTCAACGGAAGCCACCTTCTTAAAAACGTCCCGGAAGGAATAGCTGCCCTGCTTGATGTTGCCATTGACCCAGTAGTTGAGCCGGGTAATGTAGAACAAGTTGATCTGGGGGCTGTTGACCTTCTTGACGTGGACCAGGGAGTGGTGAATCACATCCAGGGTGTAAGATGCGATCAAGCCGGTGCCATCGCTGAACAGGCGGCCGATCTCATTACCGCTGGTGTCCAGCAGGTAAAGGGTGTGGTTGGGATTGTCTAGCCGGCCGCGGATGGAGCCAAAGGGCTTGCCCTCCTCATCGGTGATTGGAATCTGGCCTGTGCGGCCTTCCTGGGTTAGGTAAAGGGTGTAAATCATTGGTCCTGCTCTTTTTGATTGTCGGCAAGGATCTTGTCGATAGCCCAGGCTACCCCGTCTTCATTGTTGCTCTTGGTGACGAAGCTGGCAATCGTCTTGATTTGCGGAATGGCATTGCCCATGGCCACGCCGGTGCCGGCAGCCTGGATCATGCTTTCATCGTTCAGGTTGTCGCCGATAGCTGCGATTTCTTCGCGCTTGATGCCCTTGGCCGCCGCGTACTCCAGCAGGGACCGGCCCTTTTGGGCGCCGGCGGCGTTGATTTCGATATTGTCGGCCGCGCTGGAAGTTATGGAAACCTTGTCGATTTCTTCAATTTTCTTGATGACGTCGGTGAAGGCGTATTGGCCCCGGGAGTCAAAGACCAAGATCTTCATTACTTCCGTGCCAGGTTCGTCCATCAAGTCCTCATAGCTTGGTACCTGCTTGATGCTGACGATGGCCGGCTTGCTGGCTGAAACCAAAACAGCCTCCTTGAAGGTCAGCATTGGGTTCAGTTCCACCATTAAGTGGGCCACGTTGGTAATACGCTGGCTCAAGTCTTCTGAGTAGACGTGGTTGCTGGTGACCAGTTCGAAGTAAAAGCCTTCCTTCTTGAGTAGGCGGCAGATCTTCTTGGCAGTTTCCAGCTTCAAGGGATTCTTGACGATCAAGTTGCCGGCCGTGTCAAAGACCAGGCCCCCGTTTAAGTTAATAAAGCCGCAGTCGATCCCGTATTCTTTAAGCATTGGCTGGGATTCATGGGGTGCCCGGCCGCTGGCCACCATGAATTCGATGCCGTTTTCTTGGGCGCGTTTAATGGCTTGAACATTGGCGTCAGAAATTTCCATAGAAGAGTTCAGCAGGGTCCCGTCTAAGTCACAGGCGATCAGTTTAATCATGTTATTTCCTCCTTGTTGTTATCGATTTCATAATAACATAAAGGAGGAAGTTTGATTACTACAAAGTGTTTCTTTATTTGAAAAAAGTTGTCGTGAATTATTTCACTAGCTCCTTTAAATCAAGAGGCAATCATGGTAAGATTGACTAAGGTGAATTACAGATGAAACATTTTATTGGAAATGATTGGGACCAAGTGCTTACCCCGGTTTTTGAAAGTGATGAATATCACAAGCTGCATGATTTTTTGAAAAAAGAATACCAGACCAGGCAGATCTACCCGGACATGTACCATATCTTTACGGCCTTCAAGCTGACCCCTTTTAAAGACACCAAGGTTGTCATTTTGGGCCAGGACCCCTACCACAATCCTGGCCAGGCTAACGGCATGAGTTTTTCTGTCATGCCGGGCACGCC
Source organism: Lactobacillus delbrueckii subsp. delbrueckii DSM 20074 = JCM 1012 (assembly GCF_001433875.1). Lineage (GTDB taxonomy): Bacteria > Bacillota > Bacilli > Lactobacillales > Lactobacillaceae > Lactobacillus > Lactobacillus delbrueckii. The sequence continues at coordinate 18,290 of NZ_AZCR01000003.1, read as the reverse complement.
CCTGCCACCATCCTTGCGCAATGTCTATAAGGAGCTCTATGACGATGTTGGGGCCCAGCCGGTCAACCACGGCTACCTTAAACGCTGGGCCGACCAGGGCGTTCTCTTGCTCAACGCCGTTTTGACCGTGCCATATGGCCAGGCTAACGGCCACCAGGGCAAGGGCTGGGAAATGGTGACAGACGCCGCTATTAAGGCCTTGAGCGAGCGGGGGCAGGTAGTCTTTATCCTGTGGGGCCGCTTTGCCCAAAATAAGATACCCTTGATCGACCAGGACAAGAATGTCATTATCAAGTCAGCCCACCCAAGTCCTTTTTCGGCCAACCGCGGCTTCTTTGGCTCCCGGCCATTTTCAAGATGCAACGCGGCCTTAAAGGAATTTGGCCGGGCTCCGGTCGACTGGCAATTGCCGCCTGACCCGGAAGCATAATTTTTTTGAGGAGATTATTGATGGAAGTTTTTGAACAATTAAAGCAATTGATTAAGCAAAAAGACAAGCAGCGGATTGTTTTCCCGGAAGGGGAGGACCCGCGGATCCTGACGGCGGTCAGCCGCTTAAAGCAAGATGAACTGGTTGAACCGATCGTCCTGGGGCAAAAGGACCAGGTCCTGGCTTTGGCGGAAAAAGCCGGCTTGGACATGACCGGGATCGAAATCGTGGACTACCAAAACAGCCCGGACTTTGGCGAGATGGTGGAAAAGTTCCACGAACGGATGGCCGGGGGCAAGCACTTCCAGACCATGGAAGAAGCGGAAGCTGCCTTGCGCGACGCCAACTTTTACGGGACCATGCTGGTTTACACCGGCCAGGCCGACGGGATGGTGTCCGGGGCAGCTCACTCGACGGCCGACACGGTCCGGCCAGCCCTCTTCATTTTGAAGACCAAGCCGGGGATGCACCGGATTTCCGGTTCCTTCATCATGGAAAGAGAGGAAGAAAAGTATGTCTTTGCTGACTGCGCGATTTCCATCGACCCGACCAGCGACCAGCTGGTTGAATTCGCGGCCCAGTCAGCTGCTACGGCCAAGATGATCGGGATTGACCCCAAGGTGGCCTTCCTCAGCTTCTCAACCCACGGCTCAGCCAAGGGCCCGCAGGTAGACAAGGTGGCAGAAGCGGCCAAGCTGTTCAAGGAAAAGTACCCGGACATCCCGGCAGACGGCGATTTGCAGTTTGACGCGGCCTTCGTGCCAGCAGTTGCTCAACTTAAGGCACCTGGTTCAGCCGTTGGCGGCCGGGCTAATGTCTTTATCTTCCCGGAACTGCAGTCAGGCAACATTGCCTACAAGATTACCCAGCGCCTGGGCAACTTTACGGCCATTGGGCCGGTTTTGCAGGGGATTGACAAGCCGGTCAACGACCTCTCCCGGGGCTGCAGCGCTGATGACGTCTACAAGATCGGGATTTTGACGGCGGCTCAGGCCGTTATGGAAGGGTAGAAAGAAAGCGATGACAGAATTAGCAATCAATTCCGCTTCTGACATGCAGGCCTTTGGCGCCTCCTTGGCCCAAAGCGCCCAGCCCCATGACCTTTTGCTCTTAAAAGGGGACCTGGGGGCCGGCAAGACCACGCTGACCCAGGGCTTCGGCCGGGCTCTGGGGATTAAGCGGCCAGTCAAGAGCCCGACATTTACCCTGGTCCGGGAATACCGGGAAGGGAAGCTGCCCCTTTTTCACATGGATTTTTACCGGCTGGAAGGTGATGACCTGGCTTCAATCGACTTAAATGACTACCTGGCTGAAGAAGGCGTGGTCATTATCGAATGGCCCCAGGTGATCCAGGCTGACCTGCCCAGTGACTTTTTAGAGCTGGTTTTGACCCGGGTGGACGATTCCTGGGATTCAACCAAGCGCTTGCTTGAGCTCATCCCGCATGGGCAAAGAGCAGCTGCCTGGGCAGAAAACGCCTGCCGCTTCTACCAGGAAAAGCAGTAAAGCAAAAAACAAAAGAAAAATGGATCAGCAGCAAGCTGATCCATTTTTTGCCTAGACTTGGTAGACAAACTTTTTCAAAAGCTCGCTGCCCCGCTTCTCCTCCTCTTTTAAGAGGATACCGGCGCAGGCTTCGCTGTCGCTTAAGGCATTGTGGTGGTGCCAAAGCTCCACGCCCAAAAGGTCAGAGACAGTGTTGAGCTGGTAGTTATCCAGGCCCGGCTCCAATTCCTGGCTGACCTTGAGGCTGTCTAAAACCAGGTAGTGGGGCTCGGCAATCCCGTAGCGGGCCAGGGACTGCTTCATTACATTGCAGTCAAAGCGGGCATTGTGGGCCGCCACCAGCATCCCCGGCTGAAAAAGGGGCTGGATCTTGGGCCAGACCTCGGCCATGGTCGGGGCTCCCGCCACGTCTTCAGCCGTAATGTCGTGGACCTTGACCTGCTGGGCGTCAAAAGCCATCTGGGGGTTGATGACCGTGTAAAAGCGGTCGATAATCTTGCTCTCCCGCACTAAAACCAAGGCCAAAGAGCAGGCGCTGGCCGGGTGCTGGTTGGCAGTTTCAAAGTCCATGGCGACGAAATTCATCATAAGCAAAAGCCTCCGTGTTGCGCGTAAGTCAAATTAAGCCAAGCAAACTTGGTCCAAGCTAGTATAACACAGCGTGAATGCGGTAAAATATCAAGAGGAAGATTTAGAGGAGGCAATTTTAATTGAAGCTGTATGACTTAAAAGCGCAAGGACTTAATTTGCAAGAAAACATTCCTTTGAGCCGCTATACTTTTACCCAAACCGGGGGACCGGCAGAATACCTGGCCTTCCCCAAGACTTTGGCAGAATTGAAAGAACTCTTGGCCGCGGCCAAGGAGGATCAGCTGCCAATTACGGTGATCGGCAACGCGTCCAACTTGATTATCCGGGACAAGGGGATCAAGGGCCTGGTGATCATTTTAAAGGAAATGAAAGAGATCAAGGTTGAAGATGACAAGGTCCACGCCCAAGCCGGGGCCAGAATCATCGATACTTCCTTCGCGGCTGGGGAAGCCGGCCTGTCCGGCCTGGAATTTGCCGCGGGCATCCCCGGCTCAGTCGGCGGGGCGGTCTTCATGAATGCCGGGGCTTACGGCGGTGAAACTAAAGACTGCCTGGAAAGCGCCACGGTCGTCACCAGAGACGGTGAGGTCAAGACCTACACGAACGCTGAGCTGCATTTTTCCTACCGGCATTCCCTTTTGCAGGAAAATGACGAGATCGTCATCGCGGCAACTTTTGCCTTAAAGGCTGGTGATAAGGCAACTATTTTGGACCAGATGAACTACTTGAACGCGCTCAGAAGCTACAAGCAGCCCCTGGAATACCCGTCCTGCGGTTCAGTCTTCAAGCGTCCGACCGGCCACTTTGTCGGCCCGATGCTCATCAAGGCCGGCCTGCAGGGCAAGCAGATCGGCGGGGCCCAGGTGTCAACCAAGCACGCAGGCTTTATTGTCAACAAGGGCGGGGCCACGGCAACCGACTACCTCAATTTGATCCACTATATCCAAAAGACGATCAAGGAAAAGGATGGTATTGCTTTGCAGACGGAAGTCCGCATAATTGGCGAAGAATAATGGCTTAGGATTAAGAGAAAAAGAAAAATGGGAACGGCAAATGGAAATTATTAAGTTAGATCACATCACAAAGCAGTATGATGATGGCTTTGTAGCCTTGAAGGACATCAACCTTGAGCTTGAGTCCGGCAAATTCTACTCTTTGCTGGGGCCATCAGGCTCGGGTAAAACAACGATTTTGCGGATCATTGCCGGCTTTACGGAAGCGTCAGCTGGCAAGGTTTATTTTGACGGTCAGGACATCACCAATCTTGACGCCTCAAAACGGCATATCAATACGGTTTTTCAGAATTACGCTCTTTTTCCGCACTTGAATGTCTATGAAAATGTTGCTTTTGCCTTGAAGCTGCGCCGGCGGCCGGAAAGCGAAATCCGGGAAAAGGTCAAGGATGCCCTCCACACCGTCCGCCTGGACGGCTACGCCAACCGGGAAATTTCCGAACTCTCCGGGGGCCAGCAGCAGCGGGTGGCGATCGCCCGGGCGATCATCAATGAACCTAAGGTGCTGCTTTTGGATGAATGCCTGTCAGCTTTGGACAAGCGCCTGCGAAAAGAAATGCAGTTTGAACTCCGGGCCATTCAGAAGAAGCTGGGCATCACCTTTATTTTTGTCACCCACGATCAGGAAGAAGCCCTGGCCATGAGTGACGAAATTTTCGTCTTAAACGACGGGGAGATCCAGCAGAGCGGGTCACCGGTAGACATTTACGATGAGCCGGTCAACGACTTCGTTGCTCGCTTTATCGGGGACTCCAACATTTTATCCGGCCGGATGATCCGGGACTTTGCCGTGGAATTTGCCGGCAAGGACTTTGAATGTGCCGACGCAGGGATCACCCCGGGGGAAAAAGTCGAAGTCGTTTTGCGGCCAGAAGATTTGGATATTACGGCTCCAGCTGCTGGCAAGCTCATGGTAACGGTGCAGAGCCAGCTTTTCATGGGCGACCACTTTAAAATCAAGGCCATCGGCCAGGACGGCTTTGAATGGCTGATTCATTCCACCAACGGGGTCCAGATCGGCCAGGAAGTCGGCATCTTCTTTGACCCGGAAGACATCCACGTCATGCGGCTGGGCGAAACCGAAGAAGAATTCGACGCCCGCCTGGAAACTTATGAAGGTGAGGACTAGCCATGAAAAAGAACCGGCTTTTATTTCTTTTGCCTTACCTGCTGTGGATCGGCCTCTTCGTCATTGCCCCCCTGGTCTTGATTCTGGGCTATTCACTGACTGATGCCCACAGTCATCTGACCCTGCAAAACTTCGCCGCCTTTTTCTCTGGCGGCACCTTTTTGCGGATGATGGCCAATTCCTTTTGGTATGCCCTCTTGATCACCTTTTTCTGCCTGCTGGTCTCTTATCCGGCAGCCCTGGCTTTGACCAGGCTGAAAAACCAGCAGTTCTGGCTGATGCTGATCATTTTGCCGACTTGGATCAACCTTTTGCTTAAGGCTTACGCCTTCATCGGGATTTTTTCCCGGAGCGGGATGGTCAACCAATTCCTGGGCCTCTTCGGCATCGGTCCGGTTGGGATCATGTTTACCGACTTCGCCTTTATTTTCGTGGCGACTTATATCGAAATTCCCTTCATGGTCATGCCCATCTACAACTCGCTGAAGGAAATTGACCCCGCTCTTTTAAGTGCCAGCTCAGACCTGGGGGCCAGCTTCTGGCAGACCTTCCGCTACGTGATCTGGCCCTTGTCCTGGCCAGGCGTTGAATCGGGCATCCAGGCTATCTTCATCCCGTCTCTGTCTCTCTTCATGTTGACCCGCTTGATCGGGGGCAACCGGGTGATCACTCTGGGGACGGCGGTTGAAGAGTATTTCTTGACAACGATGAACTGGAATATGGGGGCAACGATCGGGGTTATCCTGATCGCCTTGATGTTGATTGTAATGCTGCTGACTTCACGCAAGCAGCACAAGAAGGAAATTGAATTATGAAAAAGACCATTTGGGGCAGGGTATACTTTGGCCTGGTGCTGCTGATCCTCTACCTGCCGATTTTTTACCTGATCTACTTTTCTTTCTCCAGCGGCTCCAGCATGGACCACTTCCGCCATTTTACCTGGGAGCACTACCAGACCTTGTTTGCTGACAAGCGCCTTTTGGCTATCTTGCTGGAGACGATCATGCTGGCTCTTTTGTCCAGCCTGGCGGCAACCGTCCTGGGGACTTTTGGGGCCATTGCCATCCAGCGCAGTAAGGAGGCCTACCGCAAGATCCTGCTCTCTTTTAACAATATCTTGATCGTGTCGCCCGACGTTATTATCGGGGCCAGCTTCTTGATTCTTTTTACCGCCCTGGGCTTCAGCCTGGGTTTTGCCTCCGTCTTGCTCAGCCACATTGCCTTTTCAGTGCCGATCGTGGTCTTGATGGTCCTGCCTAAGCTGAAGGAAATGGACAACTCCCTGATCGACGCGGCCCAGGACCTGGGGGCTAACAATTACCAGGTCTTCAGCCAGGTCCTCCTGCCGGCCCTTACGCCGGGGATCCTGTCAGGCTTCTTCATGGCCCTGACTTACTCTTTGGACGACTTCGCGGTTACCTTCTTCGTGACCGGGAACGGCTTTACCACCTTGTCCGTTGAGATCTATTCCCGGGCCCGGCAGGGGATCGACCTGGAAGTGAATGCTTTAAGCACAATCATCTTCTTCTTTGTCCTCCTTTTGGTCGGGGTCTACTACTTCTTGACCAAGCGGCAGGGCAAGAAGGCTAATAAGCTGGGAGGGCTTCTGCGATGAAAAAAATCCTATCCGCGGCCCTGGCCATCCTTTTGGTCAGCTTGGGCCTTTACCTGGGCGCCCAGCAGCTGGACAGCTCCAGCGGCGGCTCTGCATCAAGTAAGAAAGACTTGATCATTTACAACTGGGGGGACTATATCGACCCGGATTTGATTACCAAGTTTGAAAAGCAGACGGGCTACCATGTCATCTATGAGACTTTTGACTCAAACGAAGCCATGTATACTAAGATCAAGCAGGGCGGGACAGCCTATGATTTAGCCGTGCCGTCGGATTACATGATCACCAAGCTGCGCCGGGACAATCTTTTGGACAAGATCGATACCAGCCGCTTGAGTAATTTTAAGTACATCGGCAAGGAATTTTTGCACAAGTCCTTTGATGAGAAAAACGAGTACTCAGTGCCTTACTTCTGGGGAACCCTGGGGATTGTCTACAACGACCGCTATGTCAAAAAGGGCGAGATCAAGAGCTGGAATGACCTCTGGAAGAAAAAGTACCAAGGGCAGATCCTGCTGGTTGACTCAGCACGCGATATCATGGGCATGTCCCTGGTTTCCATGGGCTACTCCATGAACGACACTAACTCTGCCCACCTTAAGGTCGCCAAGGCCAAGCTAGACAAGATCGGCAAGAACGTCAAGGCAATTGTGGCTGACGAGCTGAAGATGTACATGGTGCAAAATGAGGCCTGGATCGGGGTTACCTATTCCGGGGAAGCCGTGACGATGATGGACCAGGACTCCCACATCCATTACGTGGTGCCGGCCCAAGGGTCCAACTTGTGGTTTGACAATATCGTTATCCCGAAGACATGCAAGAACAAGGAAGCCGCTTATAAGTTCATCAACTTCATGCTAGAGCCCAAGAACGCGGCCCAAAACGCCGAATACATCGGCTACTCGACCCCGAATACCGCGGCGCAAAAGCTCCTGCCTAAGTCCGTCCGGGAAGACAAGCAGTTTTACCCGCCAATGTCGACGGTCAAGAATTTGGAAGTTTATCGGGATCTGCCAAGCAGCAAGGTGCAGGAATACAATGACCTCTTCCTGGAGTTCAAGATGTATGCCCGTAACTAGCTGACAGAAAATTTTAGAAAGAGAAAATTTCATGCAGTTTGATTTTGCAAATCTGTGGACCTGGCATACCTTGTCGGTGGTCCTGGACGTCTTGATCACCTGGTATTTCATCTACCACCTGACCCATTTGATCAAGGGGACCAAGGCTGTCCAGCTGGCCAACGGGATCATTTTGATCATGGTGGCCCGGGTCTTGGCCGGCTGGGCCCAGCTGACGACCGTTACTTTTATTTTGGACCAGATCGTTTCCTGGTCAGTCATCGGGATTATCGTCATCTTCCAGCCGGAAATCCGCCGGGGGCTGGAGCGCCTGGGCCGGGTCTCCCTGTTTTCTGATTCAGAAAACAGCAAGCGCGAGCAGCAGGAGAAGCTGGTCAAGGAGCTGGACAAGGCGATCCAATACATGTCCAAGCGCCGGATCGGGGCCTTGATTACTTTGGAACAAAAGACCGGTCTGGAAGAATACGTGGAAACCGGGATCAAGCTCGATGCCCTGGTTACCGGGGAATTGCTGATCAATATCTTCATCCCCAACACACCTTTGCACGACGGGGCGGTCATCATCAAGAACAACCGGGTCCAGGTGGCTTCCGCCTACCTGCCCCTGTCTGACAATGCCATGATTCCCAAGAGCCTGGGGACCAGACACCGGGCAGCCGTCGGGATCTCTGAAGTAACCGACGCCATCACCGTGGTCGTTTCTGAAGAAACGGGCGGGGTGACTATCACCAGAAACGGCCAGTTCATGGTTGACCTCAGTCAGCAGGAATACCTCAAGTACTTGCGGGCTGAACTGGTCACTGAAGAAAAGAAGAAGCAGCCATGGCCAATCCGCCTGGCCCGGGGCATCTGGAACAGGGGGGATAAATAATGCACAAATTGATTGAGCAAAAATGGTTCTACAAGCTTTTTTCCCTGCTCTTAGCCATCGTCTTGGTTGCCTTCGTTGACAACACCCAGGTTAATACCAACAACCAAACCAAGGTGCAAGAAACGGCAAGCACTGAGCAGAGCTTGAAGATGGCCTTGCAAGTGTCAGTGGACACTGACAAGTACTACGTCACCGGCTACCCATCCAAGGTCAAGGTGACTCTAGAAGGACCGAATGCCCTGGTTACTTCCGCCGTTAACACCCAGAACTTCCGGGTCTACATTGACTTGAGCAAGCTGGGGGTTGGCAGCCACCAGGTGCCAATTAAGGTTAGCGGCTTGCCCAGCCAGGTTTCCTACAAGCTGCCGCAGAAAAGCGTGAAAGTCAACATCCAAAAGCGAAAGTCCCGCACCTTGCCGGTCCAAATAGGTTATAATAAGAATGCTGTTGCTCAAGGCTATGACATCGGCACGCCGACAGTCAGCCCGGAGACGGTTGAAGTCACCGGGGCCCAGAGCGAAGTAAAAGCGATCGACCACGTGCAGGCCCAGCTAGTCGTGCCAAACGGCAGCACCGAGACAGTGCGGCGGAACGTTCTTCTAGCCGCATACGATGCCAAGGGCCACCAGCTCAACGTGGTGATCAGTCCGGCAACGGCCCGGGTAACCCTGCCTTTGTCGGTCTCTAAGAAGACGGTTAAACTGAAGCTGAATGCCAGCCATGGCTCAAGCAAGAAAGTTTACTCCTTGACTGTCAAAGAGGAAAAAGTTACCCTCTATGGGCAAAAGGAAGCCCTGAGAAAGATCAGTTCCCTTACTTTGGATGTTGATCTGACTGATATCAAGTCTTCGGTCACCAAGTCCTTCCGCTTGCCAGTTCCAAGCGGGGTTGCCTGGATTTCACCAGGCAGCGTGGACGTCCAGATCGAAGTCAGCGATTCGAACAACTAGAAAAAAGAAAGGTTCTTTGCAACATGCTTAAATATTTTGGTACTGACGGTGTCCGCGGTGAAGCGAACAAGGTTTTGACCCCAGAAATGGCCTTTAAACTGGGCCGGATGGGCGGCTACGTGCTGACCAAGGAAAAGGAAGACGGCGGCCAGGCTCGGGTTCTGGTTTCAAGAGACACCCGGATTTCTGGTGAAATGCTGGAACACGCCTTGATTTCAGGTCTTTTGTCAGTCGGCATTGAAGTTTTGGAATGCGGAGTCATGACCACACCTGGCCTGTCCTACCTGGTCCAGGCCCAAGGGGCAGATGCCGGCGTGCAGATTTCTGCTTCCCACAACCCGGTTGAAGACAACGGGATTAAGTTCTTCGGCAGCGATGGCTTGAAGCTGTCTGACGCCAAGGAAGAAGAAATCGAAGAACTGATCGACGCTAAGCAGGACATGCTGCCGCGGCCATCAGCAGAGGGCCTGGGCACGGTAACCGACTTCCGCGATGGCAGCAACAAGTACATCCAATTCTTGGAAAACACTATTCCGGAAGACTTGAGCGGGATCAAAGTCGTAATCGACGGGGCCAACGGGGCAGCCAGCTCCTTCATCTCCCGTTTGTTTGCCGACCTGGATGTTGACTTTACCACTATTTCAACCCACCCGAACGGGCTCAACATCAACGACCACTGCGGAGCTACCCACACTGCCCGCCTGCAAGAAGAAGTTGTCAAGCAAGGTGCCCAACTGGGCCTGGCCTTTGACGGGGATGCCGACCGCTGTATCGCGGTTGACGAAAACGGCAATGAAGTCGACGGCGACCACATCATGTACGTGATTGGCTCTTACCTGGCTGACCATGGCCGCTTGAAGAAGGACACGATCGTGACGACCGTCATGAGCAATCTGGGCTTCACCAAGGCTCTTGAGCGCCGGGGTATCAAGAATGTCCGCACCCAAGTCGGTGACCGCTACGTATCTGAAGAAATGCGGGCCAACGGCTACAGCCTGGGCGGGGAACAATCCGGCCACGTGATCATCAACGACTACCACAACACTGGTGACGGTATGCTGACCGGTATCCATCTGATGCTGGTCATGAAGAAGACTGGCAAGTCTTTAACTGAACTTTTGGCTGACTTCAAGGAATACCCGCAAGTTTTGGTCAACGTTCCAGTTAAGGACAAGAACAGCTGGAAGAATCACCAGGCAGTAGTTGACGCGATTGACTCCGTTGAAAAGGACATGGCTGGCGACGGCCGGGTCCTGGTCCGTCCTTCAGGTACCCAGGAGCTGCTCCGGGTTATGGCTGAAGGCCCGACCCAGGAAATCACCCAGGAATACGTTGACCGGATCGTCAAGGTCGTTACGACGGAAATGGGCGAATAAAAAAGCAAGTTAAAAAGCTGTAAAGCTGAGAAGAAGGAAAGTTCAAATTGAGCTTTCCTTTTTTGCGGAAAAAATTTTGCAATAATTAAGTAAGAACAGGCTTTGGACTACATAGGAGTAAAATATGGCGATTAAAATGCTGGCCATCGACTTAGATGGCACCCTGCTAACTGACAGCAAGACGATTCTGCCCGGGACCTACAAGGCCTTGCAGGAAGCGAAAGCAGCCGGGATCAAGATTGTGCTGACTTCTGGCAGGCCCTTGTCGGGCATCAAGGGCTACGCGGAAGAATTAGGCTTAAGCGGCAGTGAAGAGTACGCGATCCTCTTCAACGGGGCGGTAGTGCAGAACTTAGATGGCCGGGTCCTGATCAGTCATGATCTGGACTTTGGCGACTTCAACACCCTCCTGCACATGCAGCGGCTCAGCGACGTCAACCTGGACTTTGAAACTCCGGACCGTTTTTACACTTTGGACAAGAAGATTTCCATCCGCCTGCAGATTGACGGGGCAGAAACCAAGAACCAGCTCTGGATTCAAGACAGAAGCGACTTCAAGAAGGACTTTACCTTTGCCAAGGCAGTCTACCAGTGCGATGATCCGGACCAGGTCGACCGCCTCTGGAACCGGCTGCCGGACTGGTTCTTCCAGTCCTACGCAGTTGTCCGCAGCTGGCCGGAAGTCGTTGAAGTCGGGTCACTGGCCGCTTCAAAGGGCTACGCGGTTAGCGAATTGGCCTCAAGACTGGGCCTGTCGAACAGTGAAGTCATGATCTTCGGTGACCAGGGCAATGAACGGTCCATGTTTGAAATCACTGACTTCAAGCGGGTGGCCATGGGTAATGCCATCGACGAGATCAAGGACCTTGCTGACTACGTCACCGACACCAACGAGCGCGACGGGATCGCCAAGGCCCTGCGGAAATTAGTTTTATAAGCGAAGAGGACAGATCTGCGGATCTGCCTTTTTCTTTTTCAGGAGGAAAAATGACTACGGCAGAAATTGAAGAAAAAATCACCGGAATTTTTGAGGAGGCAATCCGGCAAAAGACCGTAAATGGCGTCTCTTATGCTTTGGTTGACCAGGGTAGGGTCAGCCGGCACTACCTGGGCCAGGCTGAGCCGGGGCAATTCTATGACCTGGCCTCCTTGACCAAGGTGGTGGGGACGGCCAGCGGGATTTTTAAGGAAATGGCTGCAGGGAAAATCAGCCTGAAGGACCGGGTGGGAGACTTTTTCCCGGCGGCTTGTTCAGCTGTTACAGTAAAGGACCTGCTCCTGCACACCAGCGGCCTGCCGGCGGACTTGGATGATGTCTGGCAATACCAAAGCCCGGGGGAAGTCTGGGAGGCGGTTTTAGCCACTAAGCCCCTTTTTTTACCTGGCCAGGAGTCAATATATTCCGACCTAAACTTCATTATCTTGGGCAAAATTTTAGAGCAGGTCAGCGGGCAGGACTTGAGCAGCTTTTTGCGGGAGGAGATTTTTGCCCCTTTGGGGATGCGGGAGACTGGTTTCTTGCTTAAGGGCAAAAGGGACAACTTTGTCAAAACAGAAATAACTAAGGAGAGAGGGCAGGTCTGGGGGAACGTCCATGACGAAACCGCCTGGCAAATGGGCGGATTGGCCGGCCATGCCGGTCTCTTTTCCACTCTAGATGACCTGGCCCGCTTCAGCTCCTTTTACCTAACGACAGCTAGTCCGCTTGTGGCTGGCCTGTTTGACTATGACTGCTTTGAGCGGACCCTGGCCTGGATCCGCTGGCAAAAGGGCTGCCGCTTTCTCTGGCATAGCGGCTTTACCGGTCCGGGATTAGGCCTGGACCTTGAAAATGGGCGCGCCCTGGTCATTTTGGCCAGCTCCGTTTACCCCAAGCGGGGCAACGAGGCCTGGATGCTGGCCCGCCGGCAGGCGGCCAAGACTTTTTTGGCGGCGGCTACCGGGAAGAAAAACAAGAATAGATTGTTGACAAATGTAAACTATGCTGTAAAATAGTCTTTGTAAAGGTTACAGATGTAAACGAGGAGAGGAGGAAGGAAATGAACGAAGATTGCCGGATTTCAGACGCGGAATGGCAGGTTATGCGGGTCGTCTGGACCCTGGGCCAGGCCAATAGCAGCGAGATTATTGAGCAATTAGCGGCAAAATGTGCCTGGAGCCCGTCAACGGTCAAGACCCTGCTGCGGCGCTTGGAAAAGAAGGACTTTTTACTGGTTGACCGGCAAGGTCACCGCTTCGTATACCGGGCGGCTAAAGATGAAAGCGAAGCGATGCAGGAGAGCTTGACGGCCGAGTTTGCCGCAATGTGCGATATGCACAAGGGGGAGATGCTCCTCCGGCTGCTGGATGACCTGCCTTTAAGCAGAAGCGACCTTGAAGCGATTGCCAAAAAGGCGGCTGAAAAGGCGAAGACGGCTCCGGAAAAAGTTGGTTGCAATTGTTTAAGTACTTGTGAGCATATGGAAGGTGAACGGGAATGTTAGTTAATGGATTAGTAATTTTGGCCGCGGCCGCTTTGATCGGCTTGATCATCTGGTGGTTTTTCGGCAATTTCCAAAAGAGCAGCCAGCAGGCGGATCTGGCCAATGGCCGCCAGGAAGGGCAGGTAGTCGTCAAGGGCGGCTATGAGCCGGAAGTGCTCTACTTAAAGCAGGGCGTGCCGGCAGAAGTAACTTTTAAGATGGAAGACAAGACGGCCTGCCTCAGCCATGTGGTCTTTTCTTCTTTAGGCGTTGACAAGGACCTAAGCAAGGAAAAGCTAGCCAAGGTCCAGATCCCGACCGACAAGGCCGGGGAGATCGACTATGCCTGCGGCATGGACATGTTTCATGGGAAGATTGTGGTTAGATAATGAAATTGACTAATTGGCGCCGCTTTTGGCTGTCCCTGTTTTTGGCCCTGCCCATGCTGGCCCAGATGTTGTTGATGATCTGGGGAATCATGCTGCCAGGGATCAAGACCTATTCGCTGATCGCCACCAGCTTGATCATGCTAATTGGGGCAGGACCTTACATTCAAAGCGCCTGGGCAGCTTTGAAACGCCACCAGGCCAACATGAACAGCCTAATCGCCATCGGCACCAGCGTGACTTATGTCTACAGTCTTTTTGCCTACTTCACTGGCCGGCCGGTCTACTTTGAAAGCGCGGCTTTTATCTTGATTTTTGTCTTGCTAGGGGATGCCCTGGAAGAAAAAATGCATGACCGGGCAGCAGCTTCTTTGAATAAGTTACTGGAACTCCAGGCCAGTGAAGCTGAGGTCAAGCGGGGAGAAGACTTTGTTAAGCTTCCCTTGGACCAAGTCAAGGCCGGCGACATAATCAAAGTGCGGCCGGGCGGCAAGGTGCCGGTTGACGGCCGGCTTGTATCCGGGCAAAGCAGCGTCAATGAAGCCATGGTGACTGGGGAGAGCATGCCAGTCGCGAAAAAGCCCGGTGACAGGGTGATCGGGGCAACCATCAACGGCAGCGGCAGCTTTTTGATGGTGGCTGAGCAGGTCGGGGAAGAGACCATGCTGGCCCAGATCGTCAAAGTGGTCAAGCAGGCCCAGAACTCCCGGGCCCCGATCCAAAAACTGACTGATAAGGTGGCTAACTACTTCGTGCCGGCGGTATTGATCGTCAGCATCCTGACCTTTGCTATTTGGGATGTCTTCAGTCCCGTGGGCCCGGTTAAAGCCATGCTCTACGCAGTTTCCGTCATCGTGATCGCCTGCCCGTGTGCCTTAGGTTTAGCTACCTCGACAGCTTTGATGGTGGCCAGCGGCCGCAGCGCTCGGATGGGGGTTTTGATCAAGGACGGGGAAATCCTGGAAGCAGCCGCGAAAATCAAGACTATTGTTTTTGACAAGACCGGGACGTTAACGGTCGGCCAGCCCCAGCTGGTGGATCAGGTGGGGGATAAAGCAAGCCTTAGCCTGGCGGCCAGTCTGGAAGCCAATTCAGAACACCCTTTGGCCCAGGCCATTGTGACCAGCGCTAAAAAAGGCGGCCAGCCTCTCTTGCCAGTCAGCGATTTTTCGGCTGAAGAAGGCAAGGGGGTAGAAGGCAAGGTAGCTGGTCACTTAGTTAAGGTGGGCCGGGCTGACTACGTCAGCGCCCCAGACGCTTGGCGCCAGCAGGCAGAAGGCTTGGCGGAAGCCGGCAAGACGGTGGCTTATGTCCAAAAAGATTCCGCCGTCATTGGCCTCTTGGCCCTGCAGGATGCTCCCCGCCCAGAAGCAAAGGCCGTCCTCAGCGAGCTTAAAAGCCGGGGGATCAAGACGGTCATGTTAACTGGCGACAACCAGCAGCTGGCGGAAAAAATCGGCCGCCAGCTGGGCATTGACCAGGCCGAAGCGGGACTTTTGCCCGGGGAAAAAGCTGACCGCTTGGCCAAATTGCAAGAAGCAGGGCCCGTGGCCTTTGTCGGCGACGGCATTAATGACGCGCCGGCCTTGTCACTAGCTGATGTTGGCATTGCCATGGGCAGCGGGACCGACGTGGCCAAGGAAGCCGGCGGCATCGTCTTGATGACTAGCGACTTGACCGGGGTTTTGCGGGCACTTGACTTGTCCAAGCAGACCTTCACGCGGATCAAGCTGAACCTTTTCTGGGCCTTGATCTACAATTTGATCGGGATTCCGGTCGCGGCCGGCCTCTTCTCCTTTATCGGGGTCAGCCTCAGCCCGGAACTGGCCGCTTTGGCCATGGCCTTCAGCTCCGTCTCAGTCTTGCTGTCATCATTAATGTTGAACTGGACTAAGATCGCCGGGGCGGGCAAAAACTGATAGAGCAATTATGAAATAATGGAATAAGGCTTTAAATAGAAGTGCCAGGCTGGTGCTTCTATTTTTTGTTTGCTTTTGAAGCGCTCTCTGATGTAATCTTATAATTAGTGCGTTAATTAACGATCTAGGAATAGACAAAGAGAGGTAAATAATGGATACAGTAAAAAATTATCTCAGCGTGGCTTTTTTTGCCTTTTGGGGCGGTCTGGCCCGCTATGGCTTAACGGAAGCACTTTCCTTTTACGGGACGGTGATTGCCAACCTTTTGGGCTGCTTCCTCCTGGCCTTCTTGACCTACTTTTTCCTGAGAACGTCTAATAGCCGAGCCTGGCTGACCACAGGCCTGGGGACGGGCTTCGTGGGAGCCTTTACGACTTTCTCCAGCTTCAAGATGGATGCCTTCAAGCTGCTGCTTGGCGGGCAAAATTTCGGAGCTTTGCTTTACTTTACCGGCACGATCGCGGCTGGCTTCCTCTTTGCCTGGGCGGGCAAGCAGGCGGCTAACTTCGCCGCGGGCAAACTTTTGGAAAGGGGGTAACAAGATGATTTTCGCGGTTGGATTCGGCGCCAGCCTGGGGTCTGTGGTCCGCTATGCTTTGACCAGTTATGGCAAGAAGCACTGGATGCAGGGGACCGCCTGTCCTCGGCCGACTCTTTTTATCAATCTGACAGGGGCCTTTTTCCTGGGCCTGGCCTTTGCCTTGCGGCTGCCGGCTATCGTCTATGCCTTCTTGGGCACCGGCGTCTTGGGCGGCTACACGACTTTTTCCACTTTGAACATGGAAATGGTCTCTTTGGCTGAAAACGGGCAAAAGCACGTCTTCAAGCGCTATTTGCTGGCCAGCTATTTGGGCGGGGCGATCCTTTTAACTTGCGGATATTATCTTGGAAGCCTGCTATGAAAAAAAGCCAACTGATTCTGCGCAAGAGCCTGTGCAGCCTGGCAGCCATAATTTCCCTGGTCGCTCTTTTGAGCAGCCCTGTCACCTTTAAAATGTATGAGGTCAAGGACTATGCGTCCAGTTTGATCGACACTTTTGCCAACCAAAGCGATGTCAGCGCCATGTCGATCGCGGCCAAAGCCGCGGTAGAATCGGGCCTGAAGCAGGACCTGGTTGACCAATTGCCAGACAAGGTGGAGATTAGCGAGTCCCATCTCAGCCTCTACCGGCTGGTTTCCCGCTACCGGCAAAACAAGCGCCTGCAGTCCAGCGATTTAAAGCTGCCAGCCAAGAACAAGGTCCAGCTTTTTATGGATGACTTGATCCTCTATTTGGTCAACAGTGAACTGAAGGTGCATGAAGGGGAATTGCAGCAGATTACGCAAATCTACCAGCTCTCCTTGTGGATCATCTGCGTCCTTTACTTGCTGGGCGTGGCCCTGCTCCTCTTCAACCGTTACTGGTCCTGGCTGCCTTTTGTGCTGGGAGCGGCCAGTGCCTTTGGCTTCCAGGTCTTTATTACCCATACCTTGACGGAAATGGTCCAAAAAGAAGTTTACTCCAAGATGCTGTTCACCTATTCTTGGGGCAGCTGGGCCGGCTTTCTTCTGGCCCTGGCCCTGGCCGGCTACCTTTTTTATCTGGATGTTTGCCGTTATCGGGCGAATGGAAAGGCTAATAAGAATAAAGAAGCGAATAATAATTAAAAAACTATGTTAAGAGTCAAGGCGGCTAGTCTTGGCTTTTTTCATGTTGGGAAAAGCCTCGCATTTTCTTATAGGAAAGCAGTCCCAGCTCGCTCTGTTATAACAACTAATGGGTTAACACCAACCTACCTCTGCAGCTTTAAATACAAATTAATTTATGCTTAAAGATTTTTGCCAGTTTGCAGGCAAACCGTGTTTATTAGGAGTGATTTTATGAAAAAAGAGCGAAGCAGGCTGAGCTGGCTAAAATCGCGCAGAGCGAAGCACCAATAGCACTTTATCAGTCAAAAAATAAGCAGATTAAAGTCATAGCCGTGTCTAAGGGCCTGTGTGAGCTCTATGGCTTGCCGGCGGCTGAGCTTAAACAGCTGCTGGATCAGGACCTGGAAGCAGACCGGGTCACCCTAATGGAAATCCATGGAGATGTGGCCAGAAGCACTCATAGCCGGCAGCGGCCTGGAGTCGCTGAATTCTCAGCCAAGCAGCAGGCAATCAGTCTTGCAAAGGCAACAGTTAGCTTAAGCAAGCTGGATTTGTTTAATGAGGACAGTTTGTTTTTGACCGATCCTCAATCAATCGCGGCATCTTTTCCGCAAATCGTGGCCTGCTATGGGGATGACTACCAGTTAAACAACGGTTTGCTGGCACCATTCTACGAAAGAGGGGAATTGAGAGGCCTGGTAGCTGTTGAAAACCTCAACCCGGCCTTGAACCTGGATTTTAATGACTTGATTGAACTGACGGCCGACTTCGTTGGAGCCAAGGTAACCGGCAAAAATTTGGAAGAGCAAAGAGATAATGATGTCTTGACCAAGCTGAATGACCGCCACCCTTACCTGGCCAAGCTGAACTTCTACCAGAAGTCCCAGACTTCAAGAACGGTGGGCGTGGCCTTCATGGACTTGAACGGCTTGAAAAAGGCCAATGATGAACTGGGTCATGATGCCGGGGATAAAATGCTGATTGCGTCCGGAAACTTGATCAGCCAGGCTTTTGGCCGCGACTATGTCTACCGGATCAGCGGGGAAGAAGTTCGTGGCTGTCTTGCCGGGAGCCAGTGAGGCAGAACTAAGAGCCAAGATGGAAGAAGTCAAGGACCGGCAAGGTCTGTGACTACCCAAGACATATCCTGGACACGGCCAAGCAGCTGGACCAAGCTTTAAATGAGCGGAAATCCGAGCTCTACGCGGCTGCTAAGCAAGATTAAGAAAGAGACGCCAAGGTGATGTGACCTCCAAAATTGGGACAATTTAGTATTACGCCGTTAAGGTTGTTAAAACATGATTCCGATATTCAATCGGGGTCATGTTTTTTC
>NZ_AZCR01000029.1:8194-16992 GCF_001433875.1 Lactobacillus delbrueckii subsp. delbrueckii DSM 20074 = JCM 1012 | reverse complement strand
TTTTGTGCTCTGATCCAGTGAAAACGATTTTTCTTACTGGATCGGAACAGTGTTCAGTTTAATTTTACAATCGGCGGTTTTTTCAAAATACCGAGCTGCTTGGAAATTACCGGCTGAGAGACGCCCAGGTGACCGACGATTGCCGAAACCGGGCTTTCGCCGTGTTTTCTCAGGTAAAAGAGAATATGGATCCGCAGGCTGCTGCCCAAGACCTTGAAAAGGCGGGCCGCCTGGTCGATCAGTTCTTCGTGTGTCATGCGGGTCTCCTTTCCAATTTCCCCCTTGATTATATATCATTTTTGTAATATAGTGTAGGTAAGAGTAAATATACCAAAAACGATATATGAAAGATTGTGCAGGTAAAAATCATGAAAGACCAAGCATCAAAAAGGTATTTGTTGGTGACTGTCTTCAATGTCATCATTACTGCCGCGGAAATTGCCGGCGGGATTATCTCCGGTTCCCTGGCCCTCTTGTCAGATGCTTTGCATAACTTGAGTGACGTTGTTTCCATCGTGGTTGCCTTTGCGGCTAATTTGATCGCCAAAAGAAGCAAGGACCAGCACAAGACCTTTGGCTACAAGCGGGCCGAAACCCTGGCTGCCTACACCAACGGCCTCTTCTTGCTGGCCATCAGCATCTATCTATTTATTTCAGCCATTAAGCGTTTCAGCAAGCCTGAACCGATTGAAGGGGGCGTCATGTTCATCGTCTCCTTGATCGGCCTGGCCGGCAACTTGATCTCCATGCTGATCCTGGGCAAGGGGAGCAAGGAGAATTTGAATGCCCGGGCCCTCTTTTTGAATATGATGTCGGACACCTTGTCCAGCGTGGCTGTCGTGGTGGGGTCACTCTTAATTTACTACCAAAACTGGACCCTGGTGGACCCGGTCTTAACTATGGCCGCGGCAATTTTCCTCTTGAAAGAAGCTTTTGAAGTCACCAGGGACTCAGCTAACGTCTTGATGGAAGCTAACCCCGACCTGGACCTGGAAGCCATTGAAGAGGCTGGTTTGGCCTTTAAGGAGGTAATACAGCTCCACTACCTGCATGTCTGGCGCTACAGTGATGACACCATCATGCTGGACGCCCACATTGTGGTTGACTCCGGTTTAACCGCCAAGCGGATTGAAGAGCTTGATGAAGAGATTGCTGCTTGTCTGAAGGAAAAGTTTGCCATCAACCACGTTACCCTGCAGGCAGAATGTAGCCGGGGCCTGGACGAGGACCTTTTGTCAACCAACAAGGAAAATTAAGAAAAGATTAGCTAACTTAAAAAAGAGAAAATTAGGGTCAAAAGGCTTGTCTTCGCAAGGCTTAGGCCTTAGAAGAATTAAAGTTAGCAAAAAAATAGCAAGAAAATGAAAATAAATTTAAAAAGACCTTGCTAACCTTCAGAAAGAGTATTATAGTTACAACTATAAAAACTAGTGATTGAATTTTTAGGAGGTAATATCATGGCAAAAAAAGATTTCGATTGGGCAAATATCGGATTTGGCTATCATCAAACCGACAAGCGCTACGTGGACTATTTCCACGACGGTGCCTGGGAAGGCGGCAAGCTGACCGACGACCCTAATGTCGTATTGAATGAATGTGCTGAAACCCTGCAATATGCCCAGCAAGTTTTTGAAGGGATGAAGGCCTACACCTGGAAGGACGGATCTGTTGTTGTCTTTAGGCCAGACCAAAACGCGGAACGGATGTACAACTCCGCTAAGCGGATCGAAATGCAGCCTTATCCAAAGGACAAGTTCGTTGAAGCAATCGACCAAGTAGTCAAGGGCAATGTTGACTGGGTACCGCCATACGGTTCAGGCGCGACTCTTTACCTGCGTCCATACGAAATCGGCACTACACCAATCATCGGCGTTGCTCCGGCAACTGACTACATGTTCAGAATCTTTGCAACTCCAGTTGGCCCATACTACAAGGGCGGGGCTACTCCAGTTGCCGTTCAGGTTGCCCAATATGACCGGGCTGCACCTCGCGGGACTGGCCACGTTAAGGCCGCTTTGAACTATGCCATGAGTTTGAAGGCGACTGTCGCTGCCCACCAGGCAGGTTTTGCTGAAAATATGTACCTGGACCCAGCTACCCAAACTTACATTGAAGAAACGGGTGGCTCAAACATTATCTTCATCGACCAAAACAACCACTTGGTCGTTCCTAAGTCAAATTCAATTTTGCCATCAATCACTAGACGCTCCATTGTATACTTGGCTGAACACTACCTCAACTTGACGGTTGAAGAAAGACAAGTCCGTTTCGACGAAGTTCCATCCTTCAAGGAATGTGCTTTAGTCGGCACGGCTGCCGTATTGTCACCAGTTGGCCGCATCGTCAATGGCGACCAGGTCATCGACCTGCCATCAGGCATGGACAAGCCAGGCAAGTTCATGGAAGAACTTTACAACACTTTGACTGGCATCCAAAACGGGGAAGTCGAAGCCCCAGAAGGCTGGATCCACCACGTGATGTAAAAATCATAATCGAGAAGAAGATAAAAAATAGCAGTTTTCGCAACTGCTTTTTTTATTGCTTTGGCCAGGGCCGGAAACTGTTATAATAAAAGCTAGTCAAACTAGCGAGGTGTATGATGAACAAATTTTGGAACCACATTGATCAGAAGTATTTTAAGATTGCCCTCTACTGTCTGGGCACGGTCTTTGCCGGTCTCTTCATCCTGCTTTTAGCCTATGAGTCAACTGGCTTCTGGGTCCGGGTAGGCAAGATTCTGGCAGCAATTGCCCAGCCTTTGACTTACGGCTTAGTTTTAACCTATCTCTTGCTGCCTTTGACCAACTTTTTTGACCGGAAGTTTTCCAAGGGCAGCAGCCAGGGGGCAGTGGCGACGGCCAGCCGGTCAGCCGCAGTGGCCTTGACCCTGCTCTTGCTCTTGCTGGTTATTTTACTGGCCGCGACAGCGGTTTTCGTGACCTTCTTCAAGCAGCTGAGCCATTTCAGCCTGGGAAGCTTAGAAAGCCTCTATGACCAACTGAAAGCCCAGTACAGCAGCTTTATCAACGAAATCTTAGCCTACCTGCAAAAGCAGGGCTGGTCGACCAGCGGCCTGGTCTCTTATATGCAAAAGGGGGTCGGCCGGGTAACTGGCTTTTTGAGCGACTTCTTCTTCGGGATGATTTTTGCCATCTACTTCCTCTACGATGGCCAGCGGATCGCGGCATACTGGAAGAGAAACCTGGGCACCCTCTTAAACAAAAAGGTGATCAGGGTAATCAAGCTCTTCTTAGCAGACGCTGACCGGGCCTTCTCCGGCTACATCAGAGGGCAAATTATCGATGCTTTTATCGTTGGCCTTTTAGTTAGCCTGGCCATGCTGATTGCCAAGGTCCCATATGGCCTTTTGATCGGCTTGGTAACCGGGCTGGGTAACCTAATCCCATACTTTGGTCCGATTTTAGGCTATGGGATGGTTATCTTAGCCTGCACCCTCAGCCAGAATATGACAGCTTTGATCGTGGGGATGATTATTCTCCTCTTGATCCAGGCGATTGATGGCAATATTCTTAATCCTAAGCTTTTGTCTTCAGCCATTCACATCCATCCCCTGTACGTTATCGTCTGCGTGATTGCCGGCTGGGCCATGGGCGGCTTTGTGGGGATGCTGATTGCCGTCCCGATGGGGGCCTTGCTGAAAACGGAATTCGAGCGCTTGATTGCCTACCGGCAAAAGCAGCTGGAAAAGAGCAAAGAGGCAAGTGAAGAGTAAGCAGTAAGCAGAAAAAGTAGATATAAGAACTAAGTAAAAGGACTCGCAAAAGCGAGTCCTTTTTGTCAGATTAAACAGTAATAAGTACAAAGCATTTAGTAGATGATTTAGTTTGCCTTACTGGCCATTAGCCAGCTGAACTTTTTTCAGGCCAGCATGCCGGATAATATGACCAACAACAGAATTGCCAGACTCATGATGATTCTAAAAATTCTCTTGCGCATTAAATTCTTCTTTCCCTGTAAAGCTAATTGGCAAAAAATAGCCAAACACACATTTATTTGTTACTTGTTCTTCATGACCGGCTGGTAGACCAGGTCGATCAAAATGGCGGCCAGGAAGGCTACGGCCAAAGGGGTCAAGAGCTCCTTAATCCCGATGGCCGGCATGGCGATGCCCAAAAGTGCTAAAAGGCAGGTCAAAAGTATATCGGCGATCTGGACACTGGCTACCGGCTTAGATGGGGCAGACTGCCAGAAGAAGCGCTTGGTCCGGGTGATCAAGACGATCATCATGGCGCTCATAACTAAGAAGACGTAGACTATGGTCCCAACTTGATCATGATTTACTCCGGCCTTTGTTAAGGCAGAGACGAAGGCAAAACCGATGATTGTCCAGGCTCCTGCCAAGGAGAAGGCAATTTTAGCCAGCTTGCCCATATCCCAGTTCTCCGGCTTGTAAGTGATGTGAGTCTTGTCGGTTCCGATCATCATGGTGACCATGTTGTTCATGATCGTGTAGATGACCATGGCATTTAAGGCCATCGGCAGGTAGCCGAAAATAAGATAAGAGAAGGTCAAGAGCATGGTCAGTTCAGCCGTTCTGGCTAGTTTGGTTAAAGACCAGGTGGTCATCCGCTGGTAAACCCGGTGGCCGGCATCCAAGATCTTGACGATAGGGCTAAGGCCCTCATCCAAAAGAACCATCTTGCTGCTCTTTTTTGCCACGTCAGCGGCATTTGATACAGCTATGCCGACTTCGGCCTGCTTGAGGGCAGGGGAGTCGTTAACCCCGTCCCCGGTCATGCCGACGATATAGCCAGCCTTTTGGAAGTACTTGACCATATCCAGCTTGTCTTCCGGCAAAACGTCGGCGATCCCGGCCAGGTCTTCCGCCTTTACCCCCTCTTTAAAGTCGCTGATCGAGATGACCTTGCCAGTCAAGCCGACTTCTTCAGCCACGCTGGCCGCGGTTTTCTGGTTGTCCCCGGTCAGCATGACTGGCTTGATTCCCCGCTTGACCAGTTCGGCCAGGGCGGCTTTTGAATCAGCTCTGACCTTGTCTTTAGTGATAAAAATACCCGCCAAACGGTCGTCGAGCAAAATCCCGACTGACCGGCCCAGACTGAGGTCGACAGCTGCCAATTGTTCAGAAATAGCCGGATCAATCTTACTGAACTGCTTGACTGAACCCAGCTTAACGTCGTGGCCTTCTCCTCGGCCTTCAGAATAGCCCTGGCTGGAAGTGAAGGGGGTAAAGGCTTCTGCTTCTTTAACTGGTATCTTTTTCTCTTGCAGAAAGTCCATTAAGGCCAGGTCGATCACGCTTTGGTTGCGCTGGTCGATGGCCAGGCTGGTCAAGGCTAGGACTTCTTCATCTGAGAGCTTTGAAAAATTAGCAAAAGAGGCGACAGCCGTCTTGTTTTCAGTAATGGTCCCGGTCTTGTCCAGTAAGAGCAGGTTCAGGTTGGCCGCGTCTTGAATCCCGGTTAAGTCACTGGTCAAAACTCCTTCTTTAGACAGGCGGGTGGCCTCAAAGGAATTGGAGAGGGCAAAAGTTGACGGCATAGCTACTGGAATAGAAGCGATAAACATCATGGCCAGGAAGGGCAGCATTTCCAAGATATTTTCACCCCGGATTATGGCCGCGATCAAGAGGATGACGGTCAAAACCCCGTCTAAGAGGCAGAGGTAGTAGATGATCTTGGTCAAAAGCTGCTGCAGGTGGCCAGGTGCCGCGGACGTGTTGATCAAGTTGATGGTCTGCCCGCTTCTTGAATTGGTCCCGGTCGCGCTGACTCTGCCCAGAGCCTCGCCGTCCATGACGGTCGTGCCCGCAAAAGCTGTCGCCCCGGCTTTTTTATGGACATTTTTGGCTTCCCCGGTGATTGAGGATTCATCTAAGGTCAAGTTCCCGTCCAAAAGGTCAATGTCGGCGGCCAAAATATCCCCTTTTTGCAGGTTGACGATATCGCCGACTACCAGGTATTTGGAGTCAATTTTTTGCCAGCGGTCATCTCTTAAAACAGCGACAACCGGGGTCAGCTGCTGGGAAATTGAACTCAGGACCTTGCGGGACTTCTTCTTCTGCGTGGCCCCGTTGTAGGCGGCAAAGAGCAGCATAAGCAAAACGAAGAGGGACTGGATCCACTTGCCTAGGGCACATTCCAGGAGGAGTGCCGCCTCCAGAATCCAGGCACTGAGATTCCAAAGCTTGCCGGCAAATTCCTTCCAGAAGCTGAATTCCGGCTCCGGCACCTGGTTGAGTCCGTCTTTTTTTAAGCGCAGGTCAGCTTCAGCCTGCGTCAAGCCTTTTACTTTCATGCAAAGATCTCCTTATAATTATTCTTCAGTCGTGACGTGTTACATTTAGAAGTTATTTTTCTCACTGTTCATTGTAGCCCCCAGATTGATATAAATAAAATACTGATTTATGATGTTAGATATCTAAAGAGTTGATATCTACTAAGCTCAAAGATCATTAAAAAGAGAGGGAAGAAAATGAATTTCAAGCAGCTCAATTACTTTCTGGTCGTAGCCGAGGAAGGGCAGATTACTTCAGCCGCCAAGCGGCTCTTTGTCGGCCAGCCAGCCCTCAGCTACCAATTAAAGCAATTAGAAGAGGAGCTAGGGGCTAAGCTATTTATCCGTCAGCCTTATGGAATTGAACTGACCGAGGCTGGAAAAAAGCTGCGGGATTATGCTGGTCAGATTTTGACCTTAGCTAAAAACGTCCAAACCGAAATTACGGAGCTGGACCGGGGCGGGCGGGGAAGGGTTAAATTAGGTTCCGTCTCTTCTTCAATCGGCGAGCTTCCTTCCGCCAAATTGACGGCTTTTGCCCGCCAGCATCCCGGCGTCTCCTTTGACATCTACGAAGACAACACTTTCGGCATCCTGGACAAGCTGCAGGGCAACCTGCTGGACCTGGCCATCGTCCGCACCCCCTACAACCGGGTCAACTTGAACTTTGTCGACATCAGCGATGAGCCGATGACCGCGGTTACCTGCCAGGACTTTTTCCCTGGCAAGGGAAAAGTAGGGCTGCAGGACCTGGCCAGCCAGCCCTTGGTTATCTACCGGCGCTTTGAGGACATGTTCAAGGAAGCCTTCGCGGAAAAAGGTCTCACCCCAAATTTTGTGGTTAAGTGCGATGATTCCAGAACCGCTATCAGCTGGAGCGACTCTGGCCTGGGGATTGCCCTGGTGCCGGAATCAATCGCCAAAACTTATGCCAAAGGCCACATCTACCCAATCGACTCGGCTAAGTGGCGGACCCGCCTGCAGCTGGTCTGGCGCAAAGACCGGGTGGTTACCCCCTTAATGCGGCAAATTATTGCCCTATATGCAAAATAAAAACTGGAAGCCAATCTAGGTTTCCAGTTTCTTTCTATTGTTTGTCTTTATGCCCGGCTTGAAGTCAGGTTCATCCGCCGTTCAAAGTAGTTGAGCAGACGGGTCAAAATAAAGGTTACCACGAAGTAGATGCACATGGTGATAAAAAGCGGCATGACCCCGCGGTAGGTCGCGGTTTGGACCAGGCCGGTCTCGTACATCAATTCCCCAACCCCGATGACGGAGACCAGAGAGCTGTCCTTGGTCAAGGTAATGAATTCATTGCCCAGGGCTGGCCAGATATTCTTCAAGGCTTGCGGGAAGACTACGTAGCGGTAGGTCTTGGCCTGGCTGAGGCCCAGGGACCGGGCAGCTTCCGTTTGCCCCTTGGCCACGGAATTGATCCCGGACCGGATGTCTTCAGCTACGTAAGCCCCGGAGTTAAGGCCGATGGCGATGATCCCGGCGGCCAGGGCCGGCATATTCTTGATCAGCATCCCGACTCCGAAGTAGACAAACATGATCTGAACCATCTGCGGAGTGCCCCGGAGGAACTCAATGTAGCAAACGGCAATGGCGTGCAAAAGCTTGTTCTTAGACAGACGCATCAAGGCGAAGATGACACCCAGGGCTAAACCAATCGTGATGGAGCAAATCGTAATAATCATGGTGTAGCCCAGGCCAGTCGCGAAGTAGCTGGCGTACTTGCTCATGGAGTTGTTGGTCTTGCTTGAGGCCTGCTTCATGGCCTTGGCAGCGGCCGGGATGTACTTCTTGTTAAACAGGTCCTGCTTTTGGCAGTCGTTGATGGTCTTGTTGATGGCCTTGACCAGGTCGCCTTGCCCCTTGGCCACCCCAACAGCGTTGCCCATCTGAGCCTGGCTGAGGCTGGACTTGACCAAAGACAGGGAAGTGTCGTTGGTGGCGTAAGTCTTGGCGTTCAGTTCACCTAATAAAACAGCGTCAACCTTACCGGACTTAAGCGCCATGAGCAGGTTGCTGATCTTTGCCAGCCCCTTGACCTTGATCCCGCTCTTAGCAGCGTTTTTCTTCAAGGAAGTGTACTGAAGCGAACCGGTTTGAGCACCAACCGTCTTGCCTTTAAAGGAGGCGGTGCTGGTATACTTGGCCTTGTTGGTCTTGCTGATGACAAAGTAGTCAGACTTTTCAGCGTAGTAGATCTTGGAGAAGTCAATGCTCTTTTTCCGTTCGGCCGTTGGGGTCATCCCGGAAATGATCATATCGATCTTGCCAGTTTCCAGGGCAACCAGGAGGGAGTCAAAGTCCATGTTCTTGATTTCTAGCTTGACCCCCAGGTCCTTGGCGATCTGCTTGGCCAGTTCAACATCGACGCCGACATACTTGTTTTTGCCGTTGACGTTCTTGGTAAATTCTAATGGCGGGTAGTCAGCGGACATGCCGACAACTAATTTGCCGGACTTCTTGATCTTCTTCATGACCGTGCCGCTGGCCACTTTCTTGCTGCTGGCGGCATCAACTGCTGGAATTGC
>NZ_AZCR01000029.1:0-8149 GCF_001433875.1 Lactobacillus delbrueckii subsp. delbrueckii DSM 20074 = JCM 1012 | reverse complement strand
GCGGTAAAGAGCCCGGCCAAGAGGAGGAGGGCGGTCATAATTTTAATAAGTTTCTTCATCTTGCTTCATTCTTCCTTTGCTAGGCTTCCAAAATTTTTGCCAAAAAGTCCTTGGCCCGGTCACTTTGCGGGTGGTCAAAGACCTGGTCGGGGCTGCCCTGTTCCAAAAGATAACCGTCAGCCATGAACCAGACCTCATCAGCGACTTTTCGCGCGAAGCCCATTTCGTGGGTGACCACAACCATGGTCATCCCAGTTTGGGCTAAATCCTGCATGGTCTTTAAGACTTCCCCGACCATTTCCGGGTCTAAGGCACTGGTCGGTTCGTCAAAAAGCATCATGTCCGGCTGCATGGCTAAAGCCCGGGCGATAGCAACCCGCTGCTGCTGGCCGCCGGACAGGCTGGCCGGGGAGTGGTCAGCAAAGTCATCCAGGCCAACTTTTGCTAAAAGTTCATGGGCCAGGTCGCCGGCCTCCTGGTCACTCATCCCTTTGACCTTCATCGGCACCAGCTTAACGTTTTCAATGACGGACATGTTAGGGAAGAGGTTGAAGCTTTGGAAGACCATGCCCATCTTCTGCCGGAGTTGGTCCAGTTCTTCTTCTGTAAGGTCGGTCAGTTCCGTTCCTTCAAAAGTGACCTGGCCGCTGGTTGGCTTTTCCAGCAGGTTCAGACAGCGCAAAAAAGTACTCTTGCCTGAACCGGATGGACCAATAACCGTGATGACTTTTCCTTTTTCGATGACGGCATTGATGTCCTTGAGAACTTCCTTGTCGCCGTAATTCTTCTTCAGATGCTTAACTTCGATGATCTTGTTCATGTTTAATCCTTCGTCTAAAAGGACACAAGCAATGAAGAGCTGACAAGCGGCAAAGTTCCGGGCAAGAGTACTTAAAATTGATCAAGTTGACAGTAATTGAAATACTGGAGCCAATGAGCGACTTATGACTATGACAGCTTTTCATTGCCAGTCCTCGCCTTGCAATGAAACAGCTTTAGTCACCATCGTGGATGGTGCTATGTTCGGTGGTGGTAAGTCCTCGTCCTCATTTTGATCTGCTCCTTTAAAAGTAAAGATAAATCTGAAATTAAATCAATTATTGGTTTTTGATTTTAGCGTAAAAGGGAAGCTGATGCAAGGGAAAATGACAACTTTTATGAAAAAGATTGTAAAAATAGGTAAAATAGCCAGATATTCGCATAAAGCTAAGAAAAGAAGCTTTTTGGGGGCAAGTTGCTAAGATATTTAGAAATCACTGGCTTCTTGATTGTTTTTTCTAGCCGCCCTTGCTATGATAGAGGGCACGTAAGGAGGGACTTTTTTGCAAAAAAGAACAGATAAAGGGTCTGGCAGAAGGACCGGATTTCTCCAAAAGCTGGCTGCCCTCTTGATCGCCGTGGTCTTTCTGGCTGGCGGGATCATGATCGGCCAGCATCTGCCCAAGGAAAGCCAGGAGCAGGTAACGGTCGCCACGGTTTCTGCTAAATTGAAGGCTATTGGGGAGCTGGCGACTGAGCAGTACACCTATACTGGCATTTACAAACTATCTAACGGGCAGATTCCTTTTGTCACCAAGAAGGGCTTTACTATGGTCTATACGTCCAACTTTAAAGCCGGGGTCAAGGTCAAGGACATCAAGGTCCAAGTCAATCAAGACCAGGTGACCGTGACTTTGCCGCAAAGCCAGCTGCTGGACAAGAAGATCGACCCGTCCTCAATTAAGTTCTATGACCAGAGCTATGCTCTTTTTAACTGGAACCAAAAAGAAGACATTACCAAGGCTGAGCAGGCGGCCTTAAAGAAGGCGACAGGCGTGGCCAAAAAGTCCGGCCTCTTGGCCCGGTCGCAAAAAAATGCCAAGAAACTGATCAGGCAGCTGCTCCAGGGGACCCTGGATGGCCGCAAGCTGGTCATCAAGACGGAAGAATAAAGCAAAGAAATACGCTCAAATCAAGCTGATCTGAGCGTATTATTTTTTGCCAAATATTATTCTGCAGAACTGTGGTCCACATGAGTGTGGGAGTATTGGTAACGCCACAGCCAGCAATATGCCCATGGGGATGCCAGAAAGGCAAAAGGAATTACCAGGGTGAGGATCACAACAAGTGCCCGGACAAGCATGCCTAAGGCGGTCCCGTCATAAATCAAGCGGTCATCGTTAATGATCTGGCCGATTTGCTCGCCCATCTGGTCGATACTGTTGTCAACCTGGTTCACCACCGCTGGCTTTTTCTCACTGCCATCGGACTCAACTTTTTCAACTGGTGCCCCGCACTTTATGCAAAAATTGGTACCCTCGGGCAACTTAGCCCCGCAGTGTATGCAACACATTGCGGGGCTAAGTTAGATAAAAAACAAGAAAGCTTACAGATTTCTTGCAATGGCAAAGCAGATGGCGATAAGGAACAGGAGGAGCAGAAAGACGCTCTCTCTCAGCTTGAAATCTTCCTCTCCCTTGCGAATATAGCGGCCAGTTTTATAGAACAGGTAGAAGGCAAAAACAGGCAGCAGGGTCAAGGAGAGGGGGGTACTGCCAGGCTTTGGCAAAATCCTCTCCCAAAATAGCAATTGCCGCCCGGGTCATCTCGCAGCCGCGGCACAAG
Source organism: Lactobacillus delbrueckii subsp. delbrueckii DSM 20074 = JCM 1012 (assembly GCF_001433875.1). Lineage (GTDB taxonomy): Bacteria > Bacillota > Bacilli > Lactobacillales > Lactobacillaceae > Lactobacillus > Lactobacillus delbrueckii. The sequence goes on along the minus strand of NZ_AZCR01000029.1, from coordinate 5,545 downwards.
GCAGCCTGGGCTTATTGATCGAATACGGCGGCCAAAATAATACTCCCATTGGCAAAAACAGCTTTTGCCCGCTTTTTAACTGCCTCGTCTGGCAAGTTGGTCTGAACTAGTATAAAGAGCAGGGGAAAAGCTGTTAATTCTCCAGGGGAATTTTGCGTACAAAAAAAGATCCGCTTATGCGGATCTTTATTGAGCTAATCTTTTAATGATTAGTCTTGAGCTGGGAAGAAGTCGAGACGTTCACCGTCACCGAGTTGTTCTTCGATTCTCAACAATTGGTTGTACTTTTCAACACGTTCTGAACGAGCTGGGGCACCAGTCTTCAGTTGGCCGCCGTTAGTAGCAACAGCGAAGTCAGCGATGAAGGTGTCACCAGTTTCACCTGAACGGTGAGAAATCATAGTGTTGTAGCCGTGCTTACGTGAAATCCGGATGGTTTCCAAAGTTTCAGTTACAGTACCGATTTGGTTCAGCTTGATCAATGAAGCGTTACCTGCGCCTTCCTTGATGGCCTTTTCCAGCAAACGTGGGTTGGTGCAGATAAAGTCGTCAAGAACGATTTGCAGACGGTCCTTGTGGCTTTGAGTGAACTTAACCATACCTTCAGTATCGTTTTCGTCGTAAGGGTCTTCCATTGAGATCAATTCTGGGAATTCTGCGAGCAACTTGTCGTAGTATTCTGCCAATTGGTCACCGTCAAGAACCTTGCCTTCCAGGTGGTACTTGCCGTCTTCCTTGTTGTAGTAGTATGAAGCGGCACAGTCACAAGCGATGGCAATGTCTTCGCCAGGAACGTAACCAGCACGTTCAATAGCTTCGTGCAAAGCCTTCAAAGCTTCTTCTGAGTCCTTCATGTTAGGAGCGAAACCACCTTCGTCACCCAAGCCAGTTTCGTAACCCTTTTCTTCCAAAACCTTCTTCAAGGTGTGGTAAGTGTTAACGATCTTTTCGAAGCCGTCACGGAATGAAGTCTTCTTAACTGGAGTGATCATGAATTCTTGGATGTCGATGCCGTTGTCAGCGTGTTCACCACCGTTGATAACGTTGTGGAAAGTTTGAGGCATTGACAAGTCAGTACCGCCAAGGTAACGGTAAAGAGGTTGGTGGGTAGCCTTAGCAGCTGCTACAGCAGTAGCCATTGAAGTACCCAAGATAGCGTTAGCGCCCAACTTACTCTTGTTTGGAGTACCGTCAAGTTCGATCATAGCCTTGTCGATAGCTGGTTGGTTGAATGGGTCTGCGCCTTGCAGTTCGTTGTTGATGGCAGTGTTAACATTGTTAACAGCCTTCATAACACCCTTGCCGCCCAAACGTGAGCCACCGTCACGCAATTCAACAGCTTCGTTTTCACCAGTTGAAGCACCAGATGGAACTTCAGCGCGGCCAACTACACCGTTTGACAAAGTAACTTCAACTTCAACAGTTGGGTTACCACGTGAGTCAAAGATTTCTCTAGCATGAACGTTTTCAATAACAACCTTGGTCATTAAAAAATCCTCCTTAAAATACGCTGGCGGAGGAATTCTCCGACAGCAAGAGCATTCGCTCTGTAATTATTTACAAGTTCATTATAGTATAAGCTTGTGAATCCGTAAACAGCCAGTTTTTTGAAAACGATTCCAAAAACCGCTTTTTTTACAAATTTTACTTTTTGCTAAGCAAGTTTGGTCAAAATCCAAGTTCGAAAGCGGCTAGTGAAAAAATTCCCCGGTTAAGGAAAAACTGTTAAAATAGATTTAGAAATAGACAAGGCAGGAAAAGCTGCCAGAGACAATGTAGAATCAGGATAATATTATGGAAAACGTGAGACTGATAGTTGATTCAAGCGCCAATACTTTGACCGACCCAAGCCGCGGCCTTGAGGTCGTGCCCTTGACTTTGACCATCGGCCAGGAAAATTGGCTGGATGACGAGCAGCTGGAGATGGGCGCATTTTTGAACAAGATGGAGGCCAGCCAGGAGGCAGGCAAGACTGCCGCGCCAAGCATCCAGCGCTGGCTGGATAGTTTGGAGGGCTGCGAGAAGGCAGTGATCGTGACGATGACCAGCGGCTTGTCGGGGACCTACTCTTCCGCCTTGCAGGCCAGAGACATCTACTTAGAGACTCACCCGCATGCCCAGATTGTGGTCGTTGACTCCCGGTCAGCCGGTCCGGAACTGGAAGTAATCCTGGAAGGGATCGAAAGCATTCTTAAAGATGACAAGCTCCGCTTTGCTGACTTGGAAGCCAGAATTGCCGAGTACCGGACCAAGACTCACTTGCTTTTTGTCCTCCAGTCCCTGCGAAACCTGTCCTTAAACGGCCGGGTGTTGCCAGCCGTGGCCAAAATTGCGGGGATGCTGAAGATAAATTTAATCGGGACGGCCAGCGTTGACGGTGACTTGCAGCCTTTGACCAAGGCCAGAGGAATGAAGAAGGCCCTGCGGGAACTGGTCAAGCAGATGAAGGAAGAGAAGTACCAGGGCGGCCGGGTCGTGATTGACCACTGCGAAAATGAAGCTGATGCTGAGAAGCTGAAGGAACTGCTGCTAGCAGAATATCCGGAGGCTGAGATTACCATCCGGCCAATGCGGGGCCTGTGCTCTTTCTACGCGGAAAGAGGGGGGGTCATGGTCGGCTTTCACAATTAATAAGCTGCAAAATAAAAAATCCAGGGTTCTGTTAAGTTAGAACTCTGGATTTTTTGCTTCTATATATCGTTATCGTCTCTGTTATGTATTATGTTCTACTTCAAAAAGAGGGCAGCATAGATTGTCTGTACGACTGTAAAACAGAAGACCGACAAGGCCACGGCTCCCAGGACGTCTGACGGGTAGTGGGCCCGGAGGTTAAGGCGGGAGATAACCACAAAGAGCCAGTAGATCAAAAGAATTACGGCAAATAACTGATCAAATTCCCGTCTGAGCAGGGCGTAAAGGATCAGGCACATGGTCGTTGCCCCTAAGACATGGCCGCTGGGGAAGCTGTAGCCTTCTTCTTCAGGCAGGTGGGCATGAGGGCGGCTCCGCTTGACCAGGTGCTTGACGATAAAACCGGCTGCATCGGTCACGCCTAAGGTAGCCAGGACCCAAAGGCCGAGCCGGTAATTGTCTTCGTTTAAGAGCAGGCCGGCAATCAAGACGTCCCAGACAATGACCAGCTTGGGCTCGTTGATGAAGGCGATGATCTTCCAAAAAATATTCTTCTGCGTCCGCACCAGTTTCTTGTGCAGCTTCCGGTCCAGGCGGTTGAAGGCCGGGGAATAGAGAATGTTGAGGATCAAGACCAGCAGGACCAGCCCTGAGATTGTCAGTGAGATAAGGTCGACTTGCAAATTTTCATTTTCCTTCTAGCAAAACTTGACTTGTCCAGATAAAAGCAACCGGACTTTTACGAAAAATATTCTACACGTCCCCGGCTAGAAAATCAACCAATACCGGAAGCGCATACAAAGCTGATAAAAGTTGGCCAAAATTGATGAAACCGCTTGCCTCACAAGGGCCTTTTTGTTAAATTAGACTAGGAGAAAAATAACAACATATAAACGGTAAATAATGTTAGGAGCTTGTTTAGGAGAAAATGAGAACAAGAAAGAAAATTTGCGATATGAATGTGGCGGTGGTTGACCGGCATAATCTGCCGGCCTTACTGGCTAGCGGGAAAATAGCTGCCCAGGCCGACGAGGACTACCAGATAAACCAGAAGACGGTCGCGGCCTACGACTTCCAGATGGACTTGCTTTTGGGCAAGTACCGGACGATCATTTATGACGCCGATGCCGGTTGGGTCTTGCTTGAAAAGAAGACATGCCGCCGCCTGGTTCATGAACTGAGAAAGAAGGAGCCGGCCCACGAACTGACTATTAAAAAGCAGCTCTGCCGGCAGATCGGGATGTCAGACCAGTATGTGCAGTCTTTTGGCTCACATGCCTATTTCTCCTTTTTTATCATGCGCCACAAGCCGCTTGATCTGGTGGGCCTGCACCAGATGAAGCTGTTTGAGTGCCTTGACAATCACGGTCTTTTTCTGACTTTAGACCGGCAGTATTGCTTCAGTTTGGAGATGCCCAGACAATCTGGACGGGGCCAGCAGATCCTGCAAGACTGCATTACCCACAACGCTGCCTTCTTGCACCTGGCAAGCGCCCGGGCAGCCAGCTGGGGCTGCCAGTTAAAGCCGGTCAGCCGCAAGTCTCTCTTAAACGACCCGGCTTATATTAGGGAAAGCCAGCTGGCAGAAATCAAGGCCATGGATCCCCGGCAGATTTTGGAAGAAGCAGAGGACAACTACTTAAACTATTGCTCAGAGGAATTTTTGAAGGAATTCCGGGCCTGGAACTGGGGCAAGCAGGACATGCGGCAGCTGATCAACTACTGCAACAAGTCCTTTAATGAAATCAAATAACTCAAGTCGAAAAAACAGCAATGAAAAATGCTCATCAGCCGATGAGCATTTTTTCTGTATACTTATAATCTTAGCCCAGCTTTTGTGCCTTGAGCCAGTTCATCAAGTCCAGGACGTGTTCGTTGAGGACGTCCTTGCAAGTGAAGAGGGTCAGGTCTGAGCTGACCTTGACGTCCAGGGGAACCCGCTTTAGGCCGTTGACTTCGCAATTGTCGTCATCAAGCGGGCCGGTGTACGGCTGGATAGCCAGGCCCTGCTGGGTGTAAACCATCATGGTTTGCGCCACGACATTGTTGGCAAAGAAGATCCGGCTTTGCTTGCAGTTCTTTTCAATCCGGTCCTGCATCAAGGTAATCAGCGGTGATGAACAAGAAAGGTCCAGGAAGACCAGGTCCTTGCCGTCCAGGTCCTTTTCTGAAAGCAGGTCCTTTTCAGCCAGAGGGTGGTCATTTGGCACCAGGGTGCACCACTTCAACTTGCCGATCGTGTAGGCGGTGAAGTCCGGGAATCTCGGCATGGCTTCCGGAGTTGACAAGACCAGGTCAAGCTCGTGGGAGGCCAGCTTCTCAAAGAGAACCGGGCTGCTTTCAACGAAGAATTCGATGTTGACGGTGTCGCGGCTTCTGCGGAACTGGCGGATCAAGCCAGGAAGCATCAGCTGTTCGGCTAGAATTCCGATTAAGCCGACCTTCAAGGTGATTTGTCCTTCTGACATGGCGATCCGCTTGGCCTTGGAAATGGCGGTCCGGTAGTCGATCAATTCGCTCTTGATGCTGTTGTACAAAGACCGGCCGGCTGGGGTCAGCAGCATCTTGCGGCGGGAGCGGCTGAACAGCTGGTAGCCCAGTTGCTTCTCGATTGAGGATATGGCCAGGGAAACCGCTGGCTGGGACATGTTCATATTTTGTGCAGTCTTGGTAAAGCTCTGCGTCTGCGCGGCGTTTACAAAGATCTCTAGGTGTTCGATTCTCACGGGTTTACTAAGCTCCTCATAATAAAAAGATTGAACTGTCAGATATATATGCTACGCGTATCAAACAGTTCCGATATAATAATATATCAATTCCTCAAGAAATAAAAATCGCCGATTGTAAAATTAAACTGAACACTGTTCCGATCCAGTAAGAAAAATCGTTTTCACTGGATCAGAGCACAAAAAAT
>NZ_AZCR01000028.1 GCF_001433875.1 Lactobacillus delbrueckii subsp. delbrueckii DSM 20074 = JCM 1012 | reverse complement strand
GCACACTGCGAAACTTTGTTCAGTTTTCAAAGTACCAACTTGCGTCTTAGTGACGCAACGTTTTATATCTTACTCGCTTGTTGACTTCTTGTCAACAAGTTTTTGATATTTTATTTTTCGTGTCTCCGGCGAATTCCTTCTTCGCCGCAACAACAAATATTAGTATACTCATTATTTTTGAAAGGTCAAATCAGCCTTTTCATTCGCTTTATCATGGGTACAGCCGGCAGAGTTGTAATATTTTGCCTTGCCGCTTCTGCTTCTCTTATTCTGCTTTATCTTTCTTTTTAATTCTTCAATGAATTCCTCGTTCGTTTTTTGCCCTTTTTGCCGGGAAAAATAATTTTGTTTTTGGTTTTTTATCTGCTCTTTTATCTCCTCTTTTGCCTTTCTCTACTTGTCTGTATAGCTTATAAAAAGAGCTTTGAAAATAAAGTCGCCGTGCTATTTGGCTGTTGGCAGCCCTTTCCCTCACTTTTTCTTCCCTGGTACAGTTATCAAATCCTTTTCATTTTTCACATAATTTTTCTTGTGTTCCTTATGTCCTATATTCCATTTTGGACTATTGTTTTTGTTTTTTTAGAAAGGCTGATCCAACTTCCATGATCAAAACCCGTCTTATCAAGCAGCTGGGCTCTTCCAGCCGCTACCTCAGCCAATTCGCCTATGCCTTTCTGGCTCCCTTGACCCTGTTTGCCGTCTTGGTCAAAATCGACGCCCCGGCCAGCATCTTCCTTTTTTGTGCCGTGCCCGTGATCACCATCGTCATCATGGTCGTCATGCTTGTCGCCGATAGTAATGGCGATCACATTCATCCCGGCTCTGGCTCCCTGCCCGTAAAGGTCAGAGTCATAGTCAGCCAGAATTTTCCCGTCGCTCAGCATCCCCATGGCCCAATCCACCTTGGCGTCCCGGCCGACCCAGGCTACCCGCTTTAAGTAGGCGGTCGTTTTTTGCCCAAGCGGTCGATAGCGGCATACTTAACCCGGGAGCCGGCTAAGGCGCAGATCTCCACCACCAGGTTGGCTGTTGCTTCCTTGTCTCCTCGGCTGGCCACTTTTTCAAAATAGGAAAAAGCCGCGTTTTTCCCGGCCACGAGCAAGACGTGCAAGGCAAAGTCCTCTTGCTTTTGGCTGTCTTGCAAATAAGTTACAGTCAAGGGCTCTGCCAAGGCCACATTGTCTGGCACATAGACAAAGAGCCCCTGCTCCATCTTGGCCACGTTTTCTCCTAAAAGGCGGTTTTCCTTAAAATTAGCCGTCCGGCCAAAGTGCTTTTCCAGCAGGTCTCCGTGCTCAGCTAAAACCGTCTCCCAGTCGCAGACGACGCAGCCTTTTGCCCAAAATTCTGCCCCAGCTTCAATGGAAAAAGCTGCCCTCTTTTGCAAGGGCCGGGTCAAAGAGTCGACTTCTCCGTCCCATTTGGTCCCATAATGGCATGGATCTCCCCGGTTTTCAGCTGCAAGTTAACCACTTTGAGAATCTCCTTGCCGGCAATTTCTACGTGCAAATCAGTAATTGCTAACTCTGACATGACTCACCTCAACTAGTTATCTACAAGATTTAGTATCACGTCTATTTATAGCACACAAGAAATAGTGGTTATAGAGGACGAAAGGAGAAATATGCGATTTTTTAAAAGATCGCAAATCACCAGAAAAATATCTGAAAACTTCAGAAAATAAGCCAGTAATTTGACAAATCATTCTAGCCTGCTACACTGACTAAACATAATCAACTAGTTATGGAAAGGATCCTGTCAACCGTGAAAAAGCGTCAGAAAAACGACTTCAGCAAAGAAATTCAAGTCAAACATTTTAACGAGCTCTCTGCCCGGGAGGTCTTCTGCCTGTCCAGAATCCGCGATGACGTTTTCGTTGCCGAGCAGGAAATCACGGTTCCTGAACTGGACGACCAGGACCTTTCCGCCTACCATGTCTTTCTTTTAAATGAAGACCAAAGCAATGCCCTGGCGGCCGCCCGCTTCTTCAGCGAAGAAGGCCGCTTCTACATCGGCCGGGTCGCCGTGCAAAAGACTGCCCGCCACCGCGGGATTGCCAGCCAGCTGTTAGGCGCCATTGAAAACTACGTTTTGGCAAATAACTTAACCAAAGAACTTTATCTGCACGCCCAAGCCAGTGCCCGGGACTTCTACCTGGCCAATGGCTACCACGATGTCGGCCCCGTCTTCATGGAAGCCGGCATCCCCCACCAAATGATGGCTAAAAGCCTCGCCTAAGCAGCCGCAAGGCTGCTTTTTTCATACAAAAAACTGCCCCGGGAAAGGTCCCGGAGCAGTCTGGCGATTTGTGAGTTAGTAAAGAAAGTTTTTTAAAATAGAGGAGTAAAAGTATAAAGTAAAAGTTTTGGATTAAAGAGTAATGTTAAAAATGGTAAAAATCATCACGCGCTTTAGTTAAAGGCAATTTCCTGCGCGTCGTCGCCCGCCTCTACAGGGCGCGGGTCGACATCCTTGACTTCTTTAAGCAGGTCCATGTTGGTGTACACCACCATGACCGTGTTGTCTAGGCCGTGGTCAGCCACGTCGGCAATGTCCATTTCCGCCAGCTTGTCGCCAGCCTTGACTGAATCGCCTTGCTCAACGAAGAGCTTGAAGGGTTCCCCCTTCAGTTCCACCGTGTCGATCCCCAAGTGGATCAAGACTTCCAACCCTTCGGCCGTCTTGATGCCAATAGCGTGCTTGGTCGGGAACAGGGTGGTAATGGTCCCGGAAACCGGGGCAACTACTTCCTGGCCGGTCGGCTTAACGGCAAAACCGTCGCCCAACATCTTTTGGGAGAAGACGTCATCGCTGACTTCGGACAGGGGAATCAGATTGCCCTTGATGGGCGCCTTGACTTCATTGCCTTTTGACTTGGACTTTTTAAAGAAATTAAACATGAATATCAACCTTTCACCGCTCTAAAGGCGAGAACTACATAGAACACAAAACAAATTACGAATAAAGAAGCAATCAAGTAGGTCAAGGACAGCAGCTGGCTCGGCTTTACCTTGCTCTCTTCAGGTAAATCCTCTCCCCGCCGCAGAGCAAAAATAGCGAAGAGGAGACAGAACCAGTTGCCAACGATCAGCTGGGTCCACAGCTGCAGCTTCATGAACTTCATGTACTGGCGCCGGTCGGCCAAGAGGGCCCCGCCGTCGATCCAGCAGAGGTAACCCAACAGAAAGTCACCGGCCGCCACGATAATTGACACCGTGGTCGCGGGACTGGCCGCGATGAAGTCAGTGATCGTCTGCTTGGCCGCCCCGGCCCGCAGCTGCAAGAGCAGCAGGTAGGCTAGCGGGGCAAAAAAGAGGACGAAGGTGTAGATCTTTAAAATTCTTTTCGGCGTCAGACGGGCGGACTTAGTCAACCTGTCTAGCCAATTCAAAGCTTTCTCCTGCATTATTCATCCTCTTTTCTCAGCCACTCGCAGTAGCCGTTAATCAATAAATCAATCATTGTGTAAGCCGGACTAAAAGCCCAGTTCTTGGTGCTGTTGCTCTCATGGAAGAGACTTGGCTGGAAAAAGAGACTGTAGTCAGACAGACTGGCCAGCCGGCTCTCCTTGATGGTCGTCAGCGAAGTAATCGTCAAATGCTCATTGAGCAGGTGCAGCTCATCCAGGAGCTGGCACAAGTCAGGATCTTCCCCGGAAAAGGAAATCACAATCAATTGGTCATGGTCTTGCAGCCAATTCTTCGACATCTTCAATTCACTAATCGCTGATGGCATGACAACCGTCGGCTTGCCCACATTCACCAGGAGCTGGTTGGAGAGATAGCTGGCGATAGACGCCTGCTGCCAGCCGGTGGTGTAAATGTAGATATTTTCTGTCTGGTTTAAGGTCGAATAAAAGCTTTCAAAATCCAGTGTCCTGAAATAGCTGAGCTCTGAGCGCAGATTCTCGACCAGGCGCTCGGCGAAGGTATCTTGCTGCTTAACCATCCGCTTCTCCCCCTTGGAAAAATCTGCCAGCTCGTATTTCAATTCGCTGTAGCCACTTAGACCGATCTTTTTGCATAAGCGAAAAATGGCCGATTCTGAAACATAAAGCTTCTTGGCCAATTTCGCCAGACTGAGTTCGCTGCATTCAGCAGCATTGTTCAGCAAGTAATTCAAGATCTTCTTATCCGATGGATTCAGATAACTTGATTTTTCCACGATTCGTGCTTTTAGTCCTGCCATAAAAGTCTCCTCTTGCTAACTTGTTGACGTTTTCACCTAGTTAACAGAATAGCACTTTTATGGGCTTAGACCAATTTAAAAACTTACATAATTTCCTTCATCTTGTCGACAACCCGTTCAGCTTCCAGGCCGACCACGATGTCGATTTCCTGGTCATCCCGTCTTTCAACGGCGCTGGCCCCGAACTTCTTAAAGTCGTCGTCGCCGGCAACCTTCTTAGTGTCAAAGACGTGGACTCTTACTCTGGTTGAGCAGGAAGTCAGTTCTTTAATATTGCTTCTACCGCCCAGCAGGTCCAGGTAGCCGGTGGCCTTTTCTTCATCAGGGTCGGCTTCGGTCTTGGCAACGGTGTTGCCGCTGTCGGCAATAATATCTTCAATTCTTTCCAGAACTTGGGCAACGTCCAGACCAACGATAATCTGGATGGCTGAACCGTGACGGACAACCCCGACTGCCTGGTTCTTTCTGAAGGCAGCGTCGGCGCCGACCTTGTTAGGATCCTTGACAGTTACCCGCAAACGGGTTGCGCAGGAAGTAATTTCAGCAATGTTTTCCGGTCCGCCCAAGAGGGTCGTGTAAGCCGTAGCTCTCGCGATGTATGGGTCAGAGGAGTTTTGCCCGGCAGCTTCAGCAGCTTGTTCAGCAGCCTTGGCTTCCTTGTATTGCTTCTTGTTCATCAGCTTGACTTCCTGGTCGTCAGCTTCCCGGCCTGGAGTAGCGTAGTTGAACTTGACGATCATAAAGCGGAAGATGAAGTAGATGATCACGGCATAGATCAGACCAATGATGAATTGGGCCATGTAGGTGTGCCAGTGGTTAGCCCACAGCGGTAGCCAGTCCATGGAAGCAATCCCGATGGCCCCGTCAGTCATTTGGCCGACAACGCCGAAGATGTACATGGTGGTGTTCATGGTTGCGGCCAGAACTGAGTAGACAACCCAGAGGATTGGAGCCGCGAAGAGGTAGGTAAAGTCAACAGGTTCAGTAATCCCGGCCAGGAATGAAGTCAAAGCAGCTGGCAAAAGCAAGGCTGAAGTCTGCTTCTTCTTGCCCTTCTTGGCAGTGTGGTAGAAGGCCAGGCAGATGGCTGGCACAAGGAAGACTTTTTCATTCCCGTAAAGCATGAAGCCCATGTTTGGAGCCAGGCTCTTCAGGCTCTTAGTGCTTTCGGCAAATTCAGTCAAGTGCTTGAGCCACCATGGTTGCAAGCCCCCGGCAACGACGGCCGGGCCGTATTGGAACGGAATGTAAACCAAGTGGTGCAAGCCAGTTGGAATCAGGACCCGGTTCAAGAAGTTGAAGATCCAAACCCCGATCAAGCCGCTGGATGCCATGAATTCCTGCAAACCAGTAATGCCCATTTGTACCCTTGGCCAGATAAGGCAGGTCAGGAAGGCAACTGGGAACATGGCCACGAAGCCTAAGATGACAACGAAGGCTGAACCCTGGAAGGTACCCAGGAAGTCCGGCAATTTCTTGTCAAAGTAGCGGTTGTGCAGCCAAACCACGATACCGGCGATGACCAGGGAACCAACGATACTGGTGTCCAGGGTCTTGATCCCGGCAATCATGGTCAAACCATTGTTGGCTGAGTTGGCCACGATCTGGGTATTAACGTAGTCCTTAAGGCCGAAGAAGGCACCCCAGTGGGTCAGGAAACCAGCGATAAAGTAGTTGAAAGTCCAGTAGGTAACGATGGCTTCCATGGCTGCCCGCCCGTGGGCCTTCTTAGCCAGCCCGATTGGCAGGCCGACCACGAAGAGCATGTCAACTTGGTTAAAGACGGTCCAGCCACCTTGTTGAACGGTGTCCCACAGACCGTACCATAAGGTATTGGTGTTTGCCAGTGAGCCAAAGATCAACGAGTTGTTGAACAGGCTGGTTAAGGCAACCACGATACCGGCGAAAGAGAAAAGCAGGACAGGCACGAACATCGCCGCCCCGAATTTCTGTAGTTTCTGCATCATAAGCAATCTTCCTCCTTGCTTCTTTTTATTTCAATTCATTCTAACTACTTCAAATCCGGCCAGTAAGGCTTGTTGACGACCATCATGTCGTCCAGGATCTTCTTGGCCACGCTAGCGTCTGGAACAGTCTTGTTCAAGGCAAAGGCCTGCAGCATCTTGATGTAGGACTTTTGCTCATAAGCATCGACAACCAGCTTTTCGCAGGTTACTTGTTCCATCATCAGACCCAGTTGGAAGCGGCCGGCTTCACCGACTACCAGCGGCTGCACGCCGTTTGAGCCAAAGAGGCAAGGCACTTCAACGATAGCATCGTCTGGGAAGTTGCAGATGGCCCCGTTGTTCGGAATATTGGCCAGGTACTTCTCGTGGGTGTTGAAGGCGATCGCGTGGCAGATGTCAATGATGTAGTTGGAGTGCACTTCGCTTTCCCAAAGGTTGCCCTTGGCCGTGCCTTCCTTGACGATCCGGGCGCATTCACCGAAGACTATCTTTTGCCGGTATTCCAGGATTTCATCGGTTCTGGTGTAGTGCGGGTTGGCGTTTTCCACTTCGTATTGCGGGAAGTAGTAGTACTGCATGTAGTTGTTTGGCAGAGTCGTCGGGTCCAAAGCGTAGCAGTCAGCAACCTTCTTGAAAGTTGCGACCCAGCTGGCTTCGGTTTCCTTGTCGAAGTCTCCGCCCACGTAGTAGCCGTTCTTCTTGACATATTCTTTCAAAAGCGGCATTAGGTCTTCCCCGGTCTTCTTGTTGGTAACGCTCTTCCACCAGCCAAAGTGGTTCAGACCGTAGTAGGTAAAGTCGAGGTCCTTGAAGCTCTTGAGCCCGGCAATGGCCGCCATTCTGCCCATGTCATCGATTGGCATGTCGCAGATGTTGACAACCTTGGCATTCGGGCGGAAGCGCCGGCAGGCTTCAGAAACAATCGCGATCGTGTTGGAGTAGTTGACCATCCAAGCGTTTGGCGAGTACTTTTCCATGAAGTCGATGATTTCAATGATGGCCGGGATTGACCGCAAACCGTAGGCCATGCCTCCAGGGCCGGTAGTTTCCTGGCCGTTGACCCCATACTTCAAAGGAATCTTTTCATCCTGGCTGCGCATTTCGTACTTGCCGACTCTGATTGAGCCCAAGACGAAGTCAACGTCAGTGAAGGCTTCTTCCGGGTCAGTCGTATATTCAAATTCGACTTGCGGTGCCTTTTCCTTGACGATGATGGCGCAGGCGTCACCGATCTTCTTTTGCCGGTCAGCATCAATGTCGTACAGTTTCAGTTTCCGCAGGGGAAGCTTATCTTGATTGGCACAGAGACTGATAACAAATCCAGGGGTGAAGGTGCTGCCACCGCCGGCAATAACTACTGAAAATTTCTTGTCTGACATAAATCAATTGCTCCTTACAAAAGACATTGTTTCATCACATGAGGCCTTTCAGGCGCCCCGACCTCCCGTAAGCTTGCTTACACTCTTATTATGGCACCGCTTCCAGATATGTAAAGAGCTTACAAAAACAAAGAATCATATTTCAGATTGTGAAAAGTATTTCGCAAGGGTGAAAAACATTTCGGAAAGCTGTCTAGACTAATTTTTGCAAAGAAAAAAGGCACTGGTCTTGCCAGTACCTCGAGATTGACTTAATTTAATTAACTAAAGCTGCAGGCCATTTGGCAGAGCCAAGGCAACAGCGAAGACCAACAGAGTAGCGCCGATCAACCAAAAAGCAATTTTCTGCCCCTTTGGCAGCTCCTTTTCAACACCAAAAATTACCAAGCCCAGGCCGATCAGTCCGGACAAAAGCATGATTCAAAAACCCATTGTCTATCCTCTTTCTATTACTCTGAATGAATTTTTTGCTTACACTTATTCTGCAACTAATACCGGCCTTTGCAAGGGCTTTTTTGGAAAGCGTAATATGTAGATAAGTATACGCGAATACAAAAAATCCGCCTTCCGGCGGATTCCTTAAATTCTGTATTTTCTGCGCAGTTCCCGGTCCTGGTCGCGCTTCTTGATCGTTTCGCGCTTGTCGTATTCCTTCTTACCCTGCGCTACGCCAATCAAAACCTTGGCAAAGCCGTGCTTCAAGTAGACCTTGAGCGGCACGATGGTCATCCCCTTTTGGGCCTTCACATCAGCCAGTTTGGCGATTTCCTTCTTGTGCAAAAGCAGTCTGCGGCTTCTCAGCGGGTCATGGTTGTAGCGGTTGCCTTCCTTATATTCATCGATATGAACATTTTCCAGGAAGGCCGACCCGTTGATGATCTGCACGTAGCCGTCACGCAAGGTCACGTGCCGTGCTCTGACTGACTTGATCTCCGTCCCCGTCAAAGCAATCCCGGCTTCATAAGTATCCTTGATGAAATAATCATGCCGGGCTTGCCGATTCTGCGCGAGGACATTTTCATCCTTGGCTTTTTGTTTCATAAAAAATCCTCCCGCTTACATATTAACGGTTTGGCCGCCGGCGGTTGCCTCTTTCACTTTGCCCCAGCCGCTGGCCGCGGTTGTTGCGGCTTGGCTTGTGACGCCGGTCACCGGTCTTGTCGCGGCCGCCGTAATTGCTCCGGCCCTTGAAGTTCCGGTCCCCGCTTCTTCTGCCCATCCCGCGGTCATTGTGGGGCCGCTTTTTGGCATCTGGATCGTAAACTTCAAAGTCCAGCTGGTGCTGCTCAACATTCGCATTGGTCAAGACAACCTTGATCGGCATCCCAACCTTATACTTCTTGTGGGTTGCCCGGCCGGTCAATGTCATGGTCTTTTCATCGTATGAGTAGTAGTCGTCCTTCAAGTTGGAGATGTGGATCAAACCTTCCACCGTGTTCTCCAACTGCACGAACATCCCAAAGCTGGTTACTGATGAAATAACCGCTTCAAACTTGTTGCCGACCTGGTCAGCCATGTATTCGGTCATCTTCAAGTCGTTGGTTGCCCGTTCCGTATCGATTGACCGCCGCTCTTGCATTGAAGTCTGATCAGCTACTTCCGGCAGTTCTTCCTTAAAGTGCTCCTTGACCTCATCCCCCATTCCTTCTTCCAGGTAGGCGTGGATCATCCGGTGGGCCATGGTGTCTGAATACCGGCGGATTGGTGAAGTAAAGTGGGTGTAGTACTTGGCCGCGATCCCGAAGTGGCCCAGCGGATCTTCTGAGTAGTGGGCCTGCTTCAAGCTCCGCAGTAGCATCATCTGGAGAACCGCTTCTTCCGGCGTGCCCAAAGTCTTGGTAACCACCTTCTGCAAGTCCAGCGGCTCGATGTCGTTTGGATCTGCCTTGACGTTCAAGCCGAAGGCACTGCAGAATTCAAAAAATCTGGTGATCCGGTCAGCTTCTGGCGTTTCGTGCACCCGGTAAAGGAAAGGCACTTTTTTTCTGTAGTAGGCTTCTGCCACAGTTTCATTGGCCAAAAGCATGAAGGATTCGATCATCTTTTCGGCTGTCCCCCGGCTGTGCAGGACGATGTCCACCGGCTTGCCCTTCTCATCCACGATGATCTTGGCTTCCGGTTCTTCAAAGTCGATGGCCCCCCGGGCGTGGCGCTGGTTGTACAGGGCTTCATGCAGAGCTGCCATGTCCTTGAGCATTGGCCGCACCTTAACATACTTGTCTTCCAAGTCGCTGTCCGGCACGTCAGCGCGCAAGGCCTGGTTGACCTTGTTGTAGGTCAAACGGCCGTGGGACCGCATCAAGGCCGGGTAGATGTCGTAAGATACCCGCTCACCTTCCGGGGTGATTTCCATGTCACAGGACAGAACCAAACGGTCAACGCCTTCGTTCAAGGAACAGATCCCGTTGGACAGTCTGAACGGCAGCATTGGAATAACCCGGTCGACCAAGTAGGTACTGTTGCCCCGGGCAAAAGCTTCCCGGTCCAAAGGCGTTCCTTCTTTAACATAGTGGGCCACGTCAGCGATGTGGACGCCCAGGTGGTAGTTGCCGTTGTCCAGCTTCCACAAAACGACCGCGTCGTCAAAGTCCTTGGAGTCATCCCCGTCGATCGTAACGGCTGGCTGGTCGGTGATGTCCCGCCGGCCTGCTTCATGCCTCTCTTCTTCAGTTACGTGGTCCGGGATGGCATTGGCCTGCTCTAAGGCGTCTTCTGGCCATTCAGTCCGGATGTCGTGTTCCGCTACGATGGACATGATGTCCACGCCCGGGTCGTTCTTGTTACCGATAATTTCGACAACTGCCCCGGTCATCTGGTCTGGCAAGTCTTCGGTCGGATAGGTCTTCAGAGATACCTTGACCATGTCCCCCATTTGTGGGATCAAGCCGTTTTCAGATACATAGACCCGGTACTTCTTGAACTTCTTGTTGGTCGAAATCACGTAGCCGGCAAAGTGGCTGATCTTGGCCTGCAGGTCTTCCAAAGGGGTGTATTCGCCGACAATGCTGCTGGTCCCGCGCTCCAGTATTTCTTCAACCTGCCCTTCCGGCCCCTTCCCGTTCCAAGGGTTGCCGCCGGCCGTGATCTTGACCTTGACCCGGTCCCCGTCCAAAGCCAGCTTGGTAGCGTCAGAGTTGATGAACACGTCATCGGCTTCTTCATCATCTAAGCGGACAAAGCCAAAGCCCTTGTCGTTGGCCCGGAAGACCCCTTCGACTTCAGTATTTTCCTGGGCCAGCTGGTAGCGGCCGTTGCCGTCAGTGATGATCTGCTTTTTCTGCTCCAGGTAGGCCAGGGCCTTGACCAGGTCGGTAAAGTTGCCCAAGCGGTCCCGGCGGGCCTGCCGCTCGATCTGGTCAACGCTGAATTGCTTTTGCGGGTTGTGCCGGAAGATCTCCAACACGCCCGCCAATACAGTCTCGTTTTGCGCCATTATTTTCTCCATCTGTATTTTCGTTAAAAAAACCTCCCATCAAGCAAGTGATCGGGAGGTTAATTGATTATTTAGAAGACAGGATTGCCAAAATAATCGAAAAAGCAAAGAACAATACCAGTAGAACTGACGTCACTTTTTCCATAAAGGCTTCAAAGCCCCGCTTCTTGGTCTGGCCGCTAAAGACGGCGCCGCCTGACAAAGCGTTCAAGGCATCTTGCTGCTTCTGTGGTTGCATCATTGTCGCAATAATGATCAGCACTGAAACAATGATCAACAGCGTCATAATAAAGTTGTACAATGCACTGCCTCCAATTTATCCTACAATTACCTTACTATTATATCATAGATAGACTTACTTTGTCTTAGTTTTTTTCAGTTCGGGCGCGTCAGTTTTATAAAGACTGCTTGCGTCCTTCTTGCCCAGCTGGCTCTTTAAGCTGGTCTTGCTCTTACCGGATTCTGCCAGCTTCTTTAAAGAGTCAGTCTTATTGTAGTCATAGTCACTGGTCTTGACCGGAGTAAACCAGGAGAGGTGGTAGAAGCGGAGCAGGTTCCCGGTCACGACCCGGTCAGACAGGGTCAGCTGGGTCAAAACCTGGTTGGCGATCAAGCGGCAGGCCTTCTTTTCCTTGGCGCCGGTGACCTTCTTGCCCGTCTTGGTGTAATAGTAGCTGCTCCCCACCTTGGTGTAGGTCGGGGTAATAAAGTTCCCATTCCGCTGGGCCACCACTTGCGGGTTCTTTTTACTTAATAGGTCATGGCCAAACAAAATCAAGTCCTTGCTCTTGATCCCCAGCAAGTTCAACAGGGTCGGCATCACGTCGATTTCCCCGCCGTAGGTATGCTTAATGCCGCCTTTTAAGTTGCTTGAATAAAACATGAGCGGCACTCTTTGCTGCTGCTGGTCGTCAAACTCCCCGTAATTTTTCTTCCCGGTCAGCTGGGCCATAGCCTCGTTGTGGTTGTTGGAAATCCCGTAGTGGTCCCCGTAGAAGACCAGGAGGGTCTTTTTGTCCAGACCAGTCTTCTTCAGCCAGGTCATGAATTCGCCGATCGCCTGGTCCAGGTAGTGGGCCGTCTGCACGTAGCCGTCAACCGTGTTGTCCCCGGTCGTGGTCTTCTTGATCGACTGGTTCTGCTTGTCCAAGGTATATGGATAGTGGTTGGTGACCGTGATCATCTTCAAGTAAAAAGGCTGGGGCAGTTCAGAGATGTACTTGGCCGACTGCTGGAAGAAGATCTTGTCCTTTAAACCGTAGCCCAGGTACCAGCTGTTTTGGTACTGGTAGTAGTTCAAAGAAGCGAAATAATCATAGCCAAAAGACTTGTAGGCATTGTTCCGGTTCCAGAAGGACCCCGTCCCCCCGTGCATAACGGCGGAAGTATAGCCGCCTTTTTGCTTCAAAATAGCCGGCATGGATTCAAAAGTATTGCTGGTCCCGTAAGTCGACATGGCTGACCCCGACTGGACCCCGAAGAGGGAGTTTTCCAGCATCAGTTCCGCGTCAGAGGTCTTCCCCTGCCCCACCTGGTTGAAGAAGTTGTCAAAAGCCAGAGTGTGCTTGGAATGGTAGATCTTGTTCAAGTTAGGCGTGACTTCCTTGCCCTTCCACTTGTAACCGATCAAAAACTGCTGGAAGCTTTCCAGGTGGATAACGATGACGTTTTTCCCCTTGGCTGCACCCGTATAAGCTGAATTTGGCTGGACGTAGTTGGCCTTGAGGTACTTTTTAACAGAACTCAAATCCGACACCTTGGCATTAGCCATCTGGGCGTTGGTCTGAGCCGTCTTGATCCCGTCATAAAGGGCATATTCGTTGATCCCTAAATACTTGACGATGTAGTTGCTGTCAAAAGTCCGCGTGAGCAGGCCTGACCGGTCCTTTTGGGACAAGAGGAGGTTGCCCCCCATCAAGAGCAGGGCCGTCAGTTCAATGGCGACCTTCCTTTTCCAGGACTGGGCGTAGAGGTCCATTTTGAAAAACTTCCCCAGCAAAAGCCCCAGCAGGATCAAGGGGTCAGCAAAGGCTAAAAAGTCGCTGCCCTTGAGGATGCCGGCAATGCTTTTGCCCAAATTCTCCGAAGCGCTGCCCGAATTCTGCAGCAGGGAAAAAGAGAGGAAGTTGGAGAATTCCCGGTAGTAAAGGATGTTGGCGAAAAGCCAGGTAGCCAGGAGGAAGTCCAGAACAAGCATGGTCCAGTAGGACTTGCGCCCCTTCATCAGCATCCCCAGACCCAGGATCAGCATCCCCGACGGAATAGGGTTGATGAGCAAGAGGAAGCCCTGCAACGGGCCCGTCGCCCCCAGGGTAAACTTGGTCAGATATATTAGGTAACACTTGAGCCAGTAGCCGAAGACCGCCAGAGTAAAGAAGCCGTTCTTCGACGTCCGCAGCCAGGTCCCAAAGGCCTTGATTTTCTGCATTTCTTTCACCTCAAAAAATCAGTCCCGCAACTTAGCCGGCTTGAAGGACCAGCCAAAGATGCCGAGAATCATGCCGAAGAAGTAGGTCACGAACCGCCACAAGAACATGGCCAAAACGACTACCCCCGGCTGGCTGATGAAGCTGGAAAAGAGGGTCTGGAAGCTGAATTCCGCCCCGCCACTGGCCCCAGGCAAAGGAATCACGGCCATGAACATGATGATCAAGATCGTCATCAAGGTCACTTGAACATAGTCAACTGGTTGACCCAAGGCCCGCAAGGTCAGGTAAGGAGCCGAGTAGTAGCACAGGAGCTGCCCAACCGTCAAGAGGACCACGCCCCAGAGCTTTTTCTTCTCAGCCTTAAGGGCCTGGCTTTCCTTGTAGAAGCTTTCCACTTGCTCCAGGGTCGACTTCTCCCAAGCCTGGGCTCTTTCCTGGCCAAAAATCCGCCCCAACAGCTTCATGACCTTTTCAACAGCCTTAACCGTCCAGTTATGGACAAACATGGCTAACAGGAGCAGGATGATGGAGAAGACGTGGAGGGCAAAGCCCAGGAAAATAAAGATAGCTAAAGCCGAGAAATTGCCGGCCACAAAGTGAAAGCCGAAGATAAAGGCCGTCAAATAGGCAAATAAGACAACCAGCTGGTAGCAGATGAACTTCATCATCAAAATCGAAGTTGCCCGGCCACCGGCCATGCCCATTTCCACCATGGCCGCCAATTGCGACGGCTGCCCGCCGGTGGCCATCGGGGTGATCCCATTGAAAAGGGCCTGGATGAGCGGAATCCGCAGATAAGACCAGAAGCTCCGCTTGGCTGTCCCCGGCCTTTTGGCCAAAAGACGGAGGATCAAGGCCTCACAGACATAGGACAAGGCCATGGCCAAAAAGACCAGGGCCAGGCGCCAGGGAATAATCTGCCCGGCTGCCGCCTTTAAAGTCGCCATTGGCATGGCCCGGAGGTCAAAGTACAAAACAAGGGAGCTGATCAATAAGACGATCATGACTCCCCACAGATTTTTCTTATTCATAGCTGATCTGCCCCAATTCCCGGCCCAGCTGGTACTGCTCCTGGTAGAAGTCCCGCCAGATTTCAGCCAGGTGGTCTTCAGAATACTGCTGGCTGGCCTTGCGGGAAAGCTCCTGCTGGCGGGCCAGGACTTCCGGATGGGTAGCCGCGAAGCGGAGCCGTTCGTTCATTTCAGCAGAGTCCTTTCCGGCCAGGTAGTAACCGTCAATGATCGCCCGGTAGAGGTCCAGGTCTCTGAGCAAGACCGGGGTCCCGCAGCTGAAGGCTTCCAGAACTGACATCGGGAAGAGTTCGTCAAAGGACGGCAAGAGGAAGAGGTCGGCCATGTTCAAGTAGTCAACCAGCTTTTCCCGGTCGATGATGCCGGTAAAGGTCAGGTTCTTGGGCGGGTTCTCCACCAGCTGCTTGAAGTGGTCATAGCCGTCCGTGATTTTGCCGAAAGAAAAGCCGCCTGCCCAGATAAACTGGTAGTCGGGGTTGGCTTCCGCCAACTTGGCGAAGTCGTCGACCCCTTTTCTGGCCTGGACCTGCCCGTCGCCAAAGACAACGAACTTGTCCTGCGGGATGCCTAATTCCTGCCGGGTGGCGTTCTTTTTGGCCTGAGTCTGTTCATAGAACTCACTCTTGGCCACGAAGTTCGGAATGTAGCGGATCTTGTTTCTGTCCATGCCGTATTCAGTCAGCTTGTCGATGAAGATCGGGTTGACGACCACGATCTGGTCCATCCGCTTGTAAAAGTCGATCACGTACTGGTAGAAGACCTTTTTAGCCACCCCTGGCAATTTGATTGACCCTTCCAGGGTATCTGGCAAAAAGTGGACATAGCCGATCTTGCGGCCTCTGGCTGGTGAAAAGCTGTTGGCGAAGTAGGTCGGATTGATGGTGTGGTAGTGGGTCAAGTCGCTTCTGCCGTACTTGTTGATTGTCACGTAGAAATCATCGACCAGGTGGGTCCTGAGAAGCCGGATCAGTTCCAGGTAGGCTGCCCCGACCCCTTGGCCGGCAACTGAGTCCGCCTGGGAAAACATGTTGATTCTAATCATTGCTGTCCTCTTTTTTCACTTGATAGTTGTCAATCGCGTACTGGTAAAACTTGTAGACCTCGCTGGCAAAGTGGCTGGCGGAAATTTCTTCCAGCTTTTTTGCCAGGAGCTGGGGCGGAATCTCCTGCCGACCCTGCCGCAAATAAGCCGCGATTTCTTCCTTCATCTGCCGCAGGCTTTCAAAAGTCAAGCCGTAAGCCGGGTCATTGAAGACCTGGTCGGTGTAGTCGGTCTTGTAAACCACGCACTTGCGTCCGCTGCCCAGGGCTTCGATATAAGTCAGCCCCTGGGTTTCCGTGTCGCTGGCTGAGACGAAGAAGTCGGCCATCTTATAGTAGCTGGCGACCTGGTCATGGGGAATATTGCCGGCAAAAATCACATGGTCTTCCAAAGTCAGGCGCTCAACCTGCTCTTTTAAGACATCCGCGTCCGGGCCGTCGCCGGCGATAACAAAGACCAGCTTAGGGAATTCGGTCAACAGGTCTGGCATGACCCGGAGGATGCGGTCAATCTTCTTTTCCGCGGCTACCCGGCCCAGGGTGATGATCACCTGGGCATCCGGGGCAATCCCCAGTTTTTCCCGCAGATCCGCCTTCTCCGGGCCACTGATGGCGTCCAGGTCAACCCCGGTAGGAATCACCCGCATGGGGATCTCCACCCCGTAGCGGACCAATAAATCCGCTACCCGCTGGCTGGGCGCGATGACCCCGTCCATATTCTTCAAGTAGCTCTTGGTGAACTGCTGGACATGAACTGGCCGGAGCAAGTGGCCGTTTAAGACATAGTGCAGGTAGTCTTCGTACATGGTGTGGTAGGTGTGGATAGCCGGGATGCCCAATTGCCGGGCCACGTACTTGCCAATTAAGCCCATGGAAAATTCGGTCTGGGTGTGGACGATGTCCAGGTTGACCTCCTTGGCCACCTTGACCGCCTCAAACAGACCCCGGAAAGCAATCCGCCGCTCAGAGAAGCCAATGAAGGGCACGGAGCTGAAGCGGAAGATGTTGGCTTCAACCGTGTCCTTGTCGACGTTGGGATCAGTTGTCGTGAAGATGAAGACATTGTGACCCTGGGCCTCCAAAGCTTCTTTAAGGGTTTTGATCGACGTCGCTACCCCGCTGTTTTGCGGGAAGTAGGTGTCTGTAAACAAACCGATATTCATGTGCTTTCATTACCTCCATACTAAAAGACATTATAGAGAATCGGCAAAAGAGGTGCAAATTTCTTTACCAAAATCCTAAAGAATAAAAGATATTTGCTGCAGGGAAAAAGATAAAGATAAAAGAAAAACGACTCCCAAAAGGAAGTCGTCTCAAGCGATAGCGGTGATCGGGGTCGAACCGATACGTCCGTAATGGACACCAGATTTTGAGTCTGACGCGTCTGCCAATTCCGCCACACCGCCGTGATATTAAACTTGAATAGCGGTGATCGGAGTCGAACCGATACGTCCGTAATGGACACCAGATTTTGAGTCTGACGCGTCTGCCAATTCCGCCACACCGCCATGCTATTCTACTTGGCCGTTAAGCCCAAGGCGGCGATCGGAGTCGAACCGACGATTAAGGTTTTGCAGACCTCTGCCTTACCACTTGGCTACACCGCCACGATTATTCTTTTCTGCCCTTCGGCTAGGGCGGTATGTGGGAATCGAACCCACGAATGCTGGATCCACAAACCAGTGTGTT
>NZ_AZCR01000027.1:9096-17472 GCF_001433875.1 Lactobacillus delbrueckii subsp. delbrueckii DSM 20074 = JCM 1012 | reverse complement strand
CGATTGAATATCGGAATCATGTTTTAACAACCTTAACGGCGTAATACTAAATTGTCCCAATTTTGGGGGTCACATCACTTCGCCTGTTTTTTGTTACAACTTTTTTTGCAAATCACTAAAATTCCTATTGACGATTCTTAAAGACTCCAGTATTGTTTAGTGTGTCACAACAGTAATACACCAATACGATTTAGGGGGTAACTATGGAAAAAGTGATGACTGTCAACAACGTTACAAAGACTTACGGTAAAAAAGGGGAGAAGCAGTTCCAGGCCTTAAAGGGCGTCTCGCTCAGCGTAGCCAAGGGCGAATTCGTCGCCATTATGGGGACTTCCGGTTCTGGTAAGACCACTCTTTTGAACATCATGTCGACCTTGGACAAGCCAAGCAGCGGCGAGGTTACGGTTAACGGCAAAAACATCGCCAAGCTGAAGAAGAACCAGATGGCCGACTTCCGGGCTAAAGAAATTGACTTTATCTTCCAGGACTTCAACCTCTTGGACAACCTGACCGCTAGGGAAAACATTGCCCTGCCACTTTCTTTGCAAGGGGTAAAAAGCTCAGAAATCGATTCTAAGGTCGATAAGATCGCAGCTAAGCTCAACATCAGCGAAGTCTTGGAAAAGTACCCAGCAGCCATTTCCGGCGGGCAGAAGCAAAGAGTTGCTGCTGCCAGAGCCTTGGTTCATGAACCGGCAATCTTGATGGCCGATGAACCAACCGGGGCTCTGGATTCTAAGTCTTCCAGGGCCTTGCTGGACACGATGGAGCTGCTTAATGAGAAAGACCAGGTTTCAATCTTGATGGTCACTCACGATCCGTTTTCTGCATCATTTGCTGACCGGATTCTCTTTATCAGGGACGGCTTGATTGATGAAGAGATCAAGCGCGGGGACTTGAAGCGGCAGGACTTTTGCAAGAAGCTGATCAGCCAGCTCAGCGAAAATACCGACTAGTTGAGTAAAGAAAGGGATTAACATGATTTTTAAATTGTCAATGACCGGGCTGAAAAGCCGGCTAAAAGACTACCTGGTCCTGTTTTCCGGCCTTAGCGCCGCCAGCATGATCTTCTACATGTTCTTGACTCTGGCCGCTAACCCGTCTTTCTTAAAGTCCAGTGTAGCGGGACGGCTGACCATGGGAGCAACTAAGTTTATTTTTTCCTTCGGGATCGTCCTCCTGGCCATCTTAACCCTGGTCTACTTGGCATACGGCCAACAGCTTCCTCTTGAGCATGAGAAAGCGGGACTACGGCATGTACATGATGCTGGGGGCAAAAAGCGGCAAAATCGGCCAGCTGATCTTCGCTGAGACCCTGGTAACTGGCCTTCTGGCAACCGGGATTGGGATTATCTTGGGCGTGGGGCTGACTGAACTGGTCTCATCCTTGATGGTCAAGCAGCTGGGGCTGACTCTGGCTCACTTTAATCCGCTCTACCTGCCAGCGGTTCTCTGGACCTTGCTTTTCTTTGTTGCCTTGTTCTTCCTGGCTGCTTCTTGGAACGCGGTCAAGCTGACCAAGACTACTCTGATCAATCTCTTAAACGAAGATCAGAAGCCAAGCAAGCTGAAGAGCCGGCCGGTCTTACGGACTATCCAGGCTATCGCGGGGGTACTGCTTTTGGCTACCGGCTACTGGACAATGTGGCATGTGGCGACTTTGCAGCTTAAGACAATTCCAATTGCTTTAGTAACCATCGTTTTGGGCAGTTTTTTAATCTTTGACGCCTTCTTTGTAGCGGTCATCGACTTTTTGCGGAAGAGACACAGCTTCCTCTACAAAGGGATGCGGCCTTACACTCTGGGCCAGTTAAAGTTCCGCCTGCATGGCTATACCAGAATCCTGTCAGCCATCTCAATTATGCTGGCCTTGGCCCTTGGCGCTATTACGGTCGGCATTAACTTCAACAACTTGAAGAATGCCATGACTGACGTTATGTACTACGATATTGTCTTAGTTGGCAAGCAGAAGAAGCTGGCTGACAAGGTTGAAAAAATCGGTACAGAGAAGGAAGTTACTTACAGCTACAAGGCTGATGAGAAAAATGGCATCCTCTATGTCAAGAAAAGTGAAATTGACAAGACGCCGCTCAAGATCCAAATGTATAACGCGGCATCTTCAGACAAGAAGAAGGCGATTGACAAGGAGAGGCGGATTTACCACACGGTTGAGGTTACTTCCAAGACCTTAACTGGTAAGCAGACTTCAGCTACGGTCAGAAATTCTGCTCAAGCTGCCAGCCTTTTCCCAGAAGATTCCAGCAAGGGATTTGTGGCCTTGTCAGATGCAGCTTTTGCCAAAAAGAAGCTGACGACTAAGGTCATCACTTTTTACAAGGTTAAGGATTTTGCCAGGAACAACAAGAAATTGCTGAAGCTTACTGAGCAAGAAATGAAGCTGTTCAGCAAGGACTCAATGGCATACGGCTACCTGGAATTCACCAAGTCGTTTCTTTACCAGCAAATCGCGGCAATGTGCTCAGGCTTTGAATTTATGGGCCTTTCCCTTGGTTTGTCCTTCTTAATGATGTTGGCTTCAACTCTGATGTTTAAGATCCTGTCAGCCGCAGCCAGTGATAAATTGCGGCACAAGATCCTCTACAAGCTTGGGGCTAGAAACAGCGTCTTGAGGGTAGCGATTAGAAAAGAAATTGCCATCTTGTTTGTGGCACCGGCGGTACTTGGCAGCCTGGACGTACTCTTTGGCTTGAAGATCTTTACGATTCTTCTGCCAGACCCCTACTACAAGATTTGGATTCCATTCTTAGCATTCTTCCTCTTGTACCTGGTTTACTACCTGGTAACCATTAAGCTTTACCAGGGGATTGTTTTAGAAGAGACTAAGCAAGACTAAGTTTTTATAGCAAATGAAAAGCGATCGAAACATAATACAGTTTTGGTCGCTTTTTGCATGGATTTAGAAGGTGAAGGCTTTTTGGAAAATCGGGCTTTGCCGCAAGTCGTAAACAAAGCCGTCAGTAGGGATGATTTCAAATGGCCGGAGCAGTTCCCGGCGTTCGGAGTCGGTCTTGTTGATCTCCAGCATTTCGGGATGCAGATGGAGCTACGATTTCCAAATCCTGTGCTGCTAAGTCTTGTAAAGATAGTTGCTTTTTCTTGGCTAAGGGATGACTTGCTGGCAAAGCTACTCGAAGAGGCGAAGGAACAATGGATATGAAAGAGAATTCGTGTTCACTCAGTGGCTCTTTCGCATAAGCCATTTCTAAAATGTCTACTTCAGCAGATATTTGCTGATAATCATTTATCTCTCTGAAAGATATTTGTGCTTTAGGATGATTCTTCCGAAATTGTGGAATTAGGCGACTACTTAAGGTTTGTCCATTTAAATCCAATTTCTGCAACTGCTAGAAATGTATCAAGTTCAGAAAGGAGAACAAAATGAACTTTGATATCGTAGTAGTAGGAGCTGGTGCTTCTGGCATCAGTGCAGCATTAACTGCATCAGAATGCGGAGCAAAAGTAGCACTATTGGAAAAAGGCGACAAATTTGGCGGTGCAGGGATGTTTGGTGCCCAGGGACTATTTGCGGTTGAAAGCAGGGCTCAAAAAGAAGCTGGAGTGAAGTACAGCCTAAAAGATGCCTATGAGGAAATCATCAATTATACTCACCATTCATCTAATGCGTTAATGGTTAAGGCCATTCTTGAAGAATCAGCAGCCACAATCGATTGGATGGCTGAATCAGGTTTGGAGACTGAATTAGTGACCAACACTCAAGAAGTCCACCAGGAGCATCCCAGAACCTATCACCAATTTATCGATAAGTTTAACGGATTTAAGCGGGTAATGAACAAGTTTTTAGAAAACGGCGGAGTCCTTATGACCGAAACTTCAGCCGAAAAAATTGTTCAAGAACAGGGTAAAGTAACTGCCGTTAAAGCAAACAGAAAAGGCGAAGAAATCACCTTGGAAACTAAAGCCGTAATCTTAGCTGATGGGGGATTTGTTGGCAATAAGGACGAAATCAAGCGTACTTTAGCAATTGATCCAGATGACCTGTACTCAATGGGTGAACGGAAAGCTACCGGTGATGGCCTTCAGATACTCAAAGAAGCTGGCGGCGTTAGCGATTACAAGAGAATTTTTGAAAACCATGCGGCAACTGTCTACTCAAAGACGGATCCAAAGTGGCACAACGCAAGTCTTTTTGACTTGACCAACATCCCACTCTTATGGGTTAACCGGGAAGGCAAGCGATTTACTAATGAAGACGTAGTATATGATTTCGCATTATGGGGTGATTCAGTTTACCAGATCGGTGGGTACTACTACTTCCTCTTTGACCAAGCAACTGTCGATTATCTCCGTCAGCAAGCTTTGGACTGGACAAGTTCATTTGAAAGAACCTTCCGCTTGCTAGATAAAAAGCCAATGACTTATCAAGTTGGTCCATATCCGCAACTAGACCAAGATTTAAATGAGGGTATCAGCCAAGGTGCTGTCTTCAAGGTAGATAGCATTCAAAAATTAGCAGAGAAGATTGCGGTTGATCCAGCAAATCTTACTGCAACAGTTAACCGATACAATGAACTGGTGGTAGAAGGTAAAGACATGGATCTTTACAAAGATGACCGTTTCATGACTTTGTTGGTCAAAGAGGGACCTTTCTATGCAGTTCGTGCTAATTCAACTACCCTGGGGACTGTCGGTGGTGCATTAGTCAATGAGCATTTTGAGGCTCTAAATGTGAAGAGACAAGTAATTGATGGTATTTATGCTGTCGGAAATGACGCATCAGGCCTTTATGACTCATCTTATCCAACAATTGAAGGCTTAAGCAACGCTTTTGCATGGAATTCAGGTCGAATTGCTGGCAGGTATGCTAGTGCTTATGCAGCAATGAATTAAATAGAACAGAAAAAGCTCTACCTAAAGTTTGGGTAGAGCTTTCGTTGTCAGTAAAATGCCATTATTCTTCTAAGCCATTACTGAATGTATCAAAAGTCAATTGACCCTTGATAATCCTGCCGTCAACAGGTGAGAGATATCGCTATCTTTAGAAACCAAGTTATAATCATCAAATGCTTCTTTACTAGGCTTTCCAGTATCTAATACCGTAAGTCCCTTGAGTTTGCTATGTACTTCTGTAATTACTGGACCGTACTGTGAGTGCACTATTGAAGACGTAAATAATTTGTTGTGTGTTTTCACCAGATAGCGCCCATATGCGAAATACAGTAGCTTGATTAGCTTAATTTGTGTCAATGGTTCAACGTTTTCATCTAAGGCCAAAATAATTTTCAACTCTTAGCCAATTTGCCAATTGTACAGCAATGAACTTTGGCTGGAAGCTTTGGTCAATAACAACAATATCTTCTTGCTGAAGATAAGCTTTGACCTTAGCAACAAGATCATTTGAGTAATTATTATCATCATCCATTATGTATTGACGCAACAATTCATCGTCACTGATCAAGTACTTTAACATTTTATTGTTTGCCGGTGTAGGAAATGCACCAGCTTCGTACAGAGCAATAGTATTTGGACTAAGTCCTGTCAGTTCTGCCAAATTGCGTTGAGAAAGACCAACTTTAGCCCGATATTTTTTAAGTTCTGTTGGCGAGAGGAGACCCATGTCGTCGCGATACGCTTGTCTAGCCATTTCAGATGCACGTTCATCAAGTTCAGCATCGTAAATTGGCTGATTTGTTTCATCACCAAAGCGAGCTGGCGCTGTGTTTTACAAAGTCTTCTGACGATAATTGCTCAATGATTGTCTTTGCTAACATGCGAGAAACAGGTACTTTCATTGTGCCTTGTCTTGCAACCAATTTAAATCTATCATGACTGACCAGAAATTTTAACTTTGTCAGTGCTTCAGCGACTTCCATAGGCTCCAATATCTCCTTGATTTTTGTACCACTATTATACTATCTCTTCAAAAAAATCTGCTGCTAATTAATAGCGCAACTAAAAACTCACCTCCAAAAGCGGGGGAGGGAACAGGGGAGGTGGTACCTTGCTACCTCCTTTTTGCTACGGCTTCTGTACAAACCGGCGAGTTTGTGCTTACATTAAATTATTGTAAAAGGAAGTCGATATCGTACATGAAGCATGTTTTTCTAATCAAGTCCAGATCAGTCCAGAAGTGATTCCCTCATCAAAAACATCGAAAGGGTGATGGAGGGGAGAGATTGCGAGATCTACTTTAGTGAGTACAAGGACCATGTAAAAGAAATCGTTAAAAATTACCCTGAAAAAACGCGATTCTATTCAGTTGGCGGAGACGGCTTTTTCAACCAAGTCATCCAAAATCTCGTGCACACAAACCATGGAGTTGTTTGCCTGCCATTTGGGACGGGCAATGACTTTTCCCGCGCGAGATGAGTCCTAGAGCCATCCTCAAAGCGACTTTAGACCAGCCAGCGATTCCAATTGACACAATTTTAGTCAATGATGAGCGCTACTGCGTCAACGTTGGCTGCTTTGGACTTGACGCCTTGATTGCTTGACGTTAAAACGCTTAAAAGCGCAGCATATGTAGCTTCAATTCTGCGCAATATCAGCCGCTATAAGTTTGCCAAAGTAAAGGTCATAGGCCACAAAATGGCCTGCTTTTTTAACGACCAGGTCACGCTCTGTGCCTTCTGCAATGGACGTTTTTACGGCGGGGGCTTCCAAATTTCACCCAAATCAAAGATCAACGACAGTATAACAACGCCTGCTGCAATGAATCTTGATGGTGAAAAGAAGGAAGCAGCGAAGTATCATCTGGTTGTTCAGCCAAAATCCTTGAACTTGGTCATTTGACAGACTAGCTAGTGAATCTGCCGCAATACGGACAGATTTTTTTGTAGCTTGATAAATTGATAAAACAGAAATCAAAAGCAGAAAAGAAAAATAAAAAATGCTCAAAAACTCAGTAAAATTGCTATAAAGCAAATCCTTGAGCCAAAAGGGCATCTCGAACTTCTGTCATTAAAATTATAGTTTTAAAGAAACTAAACCATGGATTTATCTTGTCAATCCGGCAGTGGTATCGGTGGAGTGAGTCGCACTTTTTTAGTAACTACTGCAAGCTGGCCTTGATATCTGGCCATTCCTCAGCCAGCATCGCGTAGTGATTGCAATCGTGATAGCCGTCTTTGAGGATCAAGCGGCCGTGCAAAGTGCCTTCAATCCGCATGCCGCAGCGCTGAGCTACGCCGTTGCTTGGCAAGTTGTCAGCCGCGCACTCCAGGTAAACCCGGTGCAAACCGTATTCGTCAAAAGCGATGTCCAGCAGAGCTTGAACCGCTCTGGTCATAATCCCGTGTCCGCGGAAACTTTTGCCTAAAAAGTAGCCGATATCAGCTTCCAGGTTCATTTTATGAAACTCATTTAAGCTGATCTTGCCAGCCAGGCGACCGTGGTACCAAATTAACAAGTTCAAGGACGTCCCAGCCGCAAAGCCGTTCAGGTCGTTTTGGATAGCAGGTAATTCATCGTCAATTGACTGCACGTGGTCAACCCATGGTAAAAATCTTCCAAGGTCGTCACGATCTGCATCAATCAAGGCGTAGAGCTCGTCAACATCGCTCAGCCGCGGCAGAGCTAATTTAATTTCGTCATCAACTTTGTAGCTAAACATTTTTCCTCCAGTAAGTCGTCAAATAATAAATAGAAACAAAAACTAAGTACGTTTAATATCTTTAAATATAACATGCTGAAGCAGATCCTGCCAGTCGACCAGCGCCACCTCTCTCGTTTCTTTTTAGCTTAACTTTACATAATATGTATTATTCGAACCATTAGCTAAAAACGAAATCGTATCCCCTCCAAACAAAAAAGCACTGCATTTGCAGTGCTCAAGTTTAAGATGTTTGCGGTTCAGTTGTTTGGTTCTGCGTATTTGGATCACTAGTGACTTCGCCCTTAGGCGTTTCAACGTTGTTTGCCTTAACATACAAGCCAACGCTGATTGCCCAGTACTTGCTGCCATTGATTTTTTTCTTGCCGCCATAGACAGTTACCGGGCCATTCTTCAGCAAGACACCGGAATTCTTCATCCGCTTGCCACTGCTGGAATAAATGTAGCTGTTATGGTTCAACTGGCAATCCAAGCCAACCACGTTCATATATGCCACGTACTTGTTTTGGCCGATCATGATATATGGCTTGTCACCAACATAATTAATCATGCTGTAGCAGCCAACGGCTTTACCGGCCAGGATCTTCTTGTCCTTGGTCCGTTTGCCTTTCTCGTCATACACGTAAGT
Organism: Lactobacillus delbrueckii subsp. delbrueckii DSM 20074 = JCM 1012; assembly: GCF_001433875.1. Classification (GTDB taxonomy): domain Bacteria; phylum Bacillota; class Bacilli; order Lactobacillales; family Lactobacillaceae; genus Lactobacillus; species Lactobacillus delbrueckii. Next base: position 9,253 of record NZ_AZCR01000027.1, on the reverse strand, counting down.
GTTGACCATGGCATTCTTGTAAAACGGTTTGTCAGCATCTGAAGCTGCCGTAGTCTTTGCCTTTGGCGCCAAAATAATGGCAAAAGCCAGCACAAATATTAACTTAACGAGCCAAACCCGTTTTAACTTCACTCTTGTTCACGCAAACCTTTCTTAC
>NZ_AZCR01000027.1:0-9060 GCF_001433875.1 Lactobacillus delbrueckii subsp. delbrueckii DSM 20074 = JCM 1012 | reverse complement strand
GCAATCTCAACAGTCGTGATTACCACGTCTTCAAGTGGCTTGTCGTTGCCGTCCTTGGCTACCTTGGCAATTTCGTCAACGACATCCATGCCTTCAGTTACATGGCCAAAAACAGTGTGTCTGTGGTCAAGCCATGGCGTACCACCTTGCTTGTAAGCCTTGACAACTTCTTCTGGGTATTGGGCATCGCGCAATTGTTGAATGAAGCGCTTTGGCATATTCTTGTTTTGCACGATGAAGAATTGTGAGCCGTTGGTGTTTGGACCAGCATTAGCCATTGACAAAGCCCCGCGCAGGTTGAAGAGTTCGTTTGAGAATTCGTCTTCAAAGTTGTGACCCCAGATGCTTTGACCGCCGGCACCAGTACCTTCCGGGTCCCCGCCTTGGATCATGAAGTCGCTGATCACCCGGTGGAAAGTTACGCCGTCGTAGTAGCCCTTTTGTGCCAGGCGGACGAAGTTTTCAACAGTCATTGGTGCTTCTTCTGGGAAAAGCTGAATGACGATGTCGCCGTGGTTGGTCTTGATAGTTGCCTTTGGGCCCTTGGCTTGGTCAAGGTTAAGTTGTGGGTATTCAGACATTATTTATATGCTCCTTGTCATACTAATTCTTTAGATTCTTTCTAAATTATATCATTCGGCATAAAAAAAGACAGCAAACTGAAAAAAGACAGCAAACTGCTGTCTTAGGAAAAATATTAGAGCTGAGCAACGTATTCACCAAGCCGCTTGACTACTTCTGCCAGCTTGTCATCGGCTGCCGCGTAAGAAAAGCGGACATAGCCAGCAGATCCTTTACCAAACACGCTGCCTGGAATCAGACCAACTCTGGCTTTCTTAGCCACATCTTTGGCGAAAGCAAAGTCATCACTGCCGAATTTCTCCGGAATCTTGGCAAAAATGTAAAATGCCCCTTGCGGTACGGCCATTTCAAAGCCCAGCTTAGTCAGATTATCAACCAAGAAGTCCCGCCGGCGCTGGTAGGCTGCCTTAAATTCTTTTGGATCGTCAAGCCCCTTGGTCAAAGCCTCAATTGCCGCGTCTTGGGCGATATTGTCCACGCAGGTCACCATGAAGCTGTGGGCCTTGGCCACATTTGGCAGTAAACTTGCCGGAGCCGCGATATATCCAAGCCGGTAGCCGGTCATGGCATGTGACTTAGATAAGCCGCTGATCAAGATTACCTGTCCTGGCAGTAAAGTAGCCAAAGAGAAATGTTCTTGGTCGTAAATCAGTTCGCTGTAGATTTCATCACAGATTGCCAGCAAATGGTGCTTCTTGATCACTTCCGCTAAAGCAGTTAACTCATCTTTGGAATAAGTCCGCCCTGTTGGGTTGCATGGATAGTTGAGCATGATTGCCTTAACCTGGTCGCCGGCCGCCTCAATCTCCGCTTCCAGCCGCTCTGGCGTCAAGTTAAAGCCAGTATCTGAGGTGTCGATCATCACCACTTCCCCGCCTGCCATTTCAATGTTGGTGAAATAAAGGGAAAAGACTGGTGTTGGCACTAAAACCTTATCACCTGGATTTAAAAGTCCCAGTAAAGTTGCCGTAATTGCTTCAGTTGCCCCGTCAGTGACAATAACTTCAGTTTCCGGGTCATAGTCAACCTGTCTGCTTGCCGCAAGATACTTGCTGATAGCTTCGCGCAGGGCCAGCTTCCCTTTTGATGGCCCGTAGTGGGAGTCGTCTGCTTCAATTCCCCGAATAGCGGCCCTTTTAACATGATCTGGCACCGCGAAGTCTGGTTCCCCCAAGGTGAGCTTGATAATTCCCGGAATCTGGGAGATTTCTTCGTCAAAAGCCCGGATGGCTGAAGGTGCGATTTTAGCAATATTTCTGTTGCCTAAATCCCGCAAGTTAGGATCTGTTTCTGGCATGATGATCGTCTTTCTATAAAAAACAAAGAATACTGTCTACAAAATGTTTTCCAGGCCGACATAGAGCTGGTTTAAGTCAGCTGCCTTTTCCAAGGCAACCTTGACCCCGCTCATGAAGGATGACCGGTCAAAGGAGTCCTGCCGGATGGTCAAGGCTTCCCCCTTGCCGCCAAAAAGCACCTGTTCATGAGCGACGTAGCCTGGCAAGCGAACCGCGTGCAGCTTGATGCCTTGGTAATCGCCGCCTCTTGCCCCTGGCAGGCTTTCTGTCGTGTCTGCTGCTGTTTGGTGGGGCTCGCGGACTTCAGCGATCAGCTTGGCTGTGGCCAAGGCCGTGCCTGATGGAGCATCCTTCTTGTCTTCGTGGTGCATTTCGATGATTTCCACGTCTGGGAAGTACTTAGCTGCTTCTCGGGCAAACTTCATCAATAAAACAGCTGACATGCCAAAGTTAGGAGCGATCAAGCCGCCAATTCCCTTCTCCTTGGCCAATTGCTTCAACTCAGCTTCCTGCTGGTCAGTCAAGCCAGTCGTCCCTACGATTGGCCGGTAGCCGTTTTCCAAGGCATAGCGGACGTTTTAGTAGACAGAGGCTGGTACAGTAAAGTCAACCCAGATATCTGCTGCGTCGGCTGGAATTTCATCCAGGCTGGTGTACAGCTTAGCGCTTGCTGGCAGGCCATAGTCTGCTGGATCGCTGCTCTTTAAACGGTGGGCCAGGCCGGCCGTTATTTCAAAGTCTGGCAGGCTTGCTACTAATTTAACGACTTGCTGGCCCATTGAGCCGGCAAAACCGGCCAATAAAATTCTTGGCATTCTTAATCTCCTTCTAACATATCACGCGTCAGCTGACCAGCTAATGCATCCTTCGGCAGCTTCAAAGCAGTGGCGAGTTCTTCCTTTTCTTCATCGTTCAAAGCTACAAGCGGCAACCGTAAGCCGCCTACTTGGTAACCCATGGCAGCTAAAGCCGCCTTAACTGGTGATGGTGACGGGAACATGAACAGGGCGTTCATCCGCGGGGTCAGCCAGCGCTGCAGGTTGCCGGCCAAGGCAAAGTTGCCCGCGTAAAGTTCATCGTACATTTCCCGCATTCTTGGGGTGTACAGGTGACTGGCAACTGAGATGACCCCGTCAGCGCCCAAAAATCTGGCCGTCAGCGCCTGGGCATCTTCGCCGGTAAAGACGGCAAAGTCTACTGGCCGGCCGGATACGATCTCTTCGATTTCTTCCAGGCTGGCGCACTGCTTGATACCGGCAATATTGGGATGCTGGGCCAGCTGTAAAATAGTTGACACTTCCATTTTAACCCCAGTCCGGCCCGGAATGTTGTAGATGACTACTGGAATGTGAACCTGGTCAGCAACTGCCGTAAAGTGAGCGATCATTGACCGCTGGTTTGGCTTGTTGTATGGCGGAACGACAACCAAAGCATAGTCGATGCCCGGGATCTGGGCAACTTCTTCAGTAAAAGCAATGGTTTCCGCTGTGTTGTTACTGCCCGTGCCGGCAATAACCGGTACACGCCCATTTACAATCTGACCAAAGCGGGTGTACAAGGCGATCTTTTCGTCATGGGTCAAAGTTGGCGTCTCACCAGTTGTCCCGCCAATCACAAAGCCGTTGCAGCCCTGGTCAATCAAGTTGTTGGTTAATTCAGTCAAGCTGACAAAGTCGATCTGTCCGTCTTCCGTAAAAGGCGTAATGATTGCTGTCAGTAAGTCCGCATTTTGTAAGTTATGGTTCATTTGTTTTGCCTCTTTTATTTCACTTAGTCTTCCGTCATTCGGTATTCCAAAAAGCCGGTAATTGCCGCGATGCCGCGGCTGATTGAACTTTCCTGGGGGGTTAATGTTGCTGAGTGCAGGGGTGAATCGTCTCCAACACCTAGCCAGAACATGGTTCCCGGGATCTGAGCCAGGAGGTAGCCGAAGTCTTCCCCGGTCATCGCCGGGGCCGTTTCGACATATTCAACCCCGTCAGCCTGCTTCATGTATTTAATGAAGTTTTCAGTTAATTCTGGGTTATTTTCAACTGGCCAGTAGCCGCCTTGGTTGAGTTCCAGCTTGACTTTGACGCCGAAGCTCAGCTCAATTCCCTGGCAGACTTCGGCCAGCCTTTTGTCGATCAATTCGATCATGCTTTGGGTAAGTCCCCTGATCGTGCCTTCAATTCTGGCTGAATCAGCGATTACGTTTCTGATCTTGCCGGCAGTCAACTTGCCCAAGGTGATAACCCCGCTTTGAACCGGATCAATATTTCTGGAAATGATGGTCTGGACCTGCATAATCAAGGCAGCTGCCGCGACAACCGCGTCATTTGACAATTGCGGGAAGGCAGCGTGCCCGCCCTTGCCTTGAATATCAATGTTGACTTCAGTCGTTCCGGCAAACAAGGTGCCGTTCCGGCAGCCAATCACCCCAGCCGGCAGACTTGGGTTATCATGCAGGCCGTAGAATTCATCAACATGCCACTTACCGGTGAAAAGTCCCAGCTGGTAGGCCTTCATGCCGCCGCTCTCGCTTTCTTCAGCCGGCTGGAAGAAGAACAGGAGGTTGTCAGTTGGCTGATGCTCGCTAAAGTAGCTGAGAACACCCAAAGCAACCGTCATATGGATGTCGTGCCCGCAGGCATGCATCACGCCTTGGTGCTTGGAAGCATATGGCAGGCCGGTTGCTTCAGTTACCGGCAAAGCATCAATATCCGCCCGGTAGCCGATGGTCCGTTTAGCCTTTGACCCCTTGACCAGAACCAGGAGTGCGGTTGGCAATTCTGCTGGTTCCCTGATTTCCAGGTAGTCTTGCTTCATCTGCTTGATCACATCCAAGAGATAAGCATGGGTTTGATATTCTTTTAAAGCCAATTCCGGGATCTGGTGGAGTTGGCGCCGAATTTGAAGCAACTCGGCTTCGGTCAATACTGCCATTGAAAAACTTCCTTAATGTGGACTAACTTATGTCTGTTTTGTTTACTTTAACTTGACTCTTTACAGCTTGCGCAGGTCTTCTTCCAGGCCGGTCTTGCTTTCTGTCTTGGCATCGACTTCCTTGATTACCTTGGCTGGAACGCCGGCAACCACCGTGTGCGGAGCCACATCCTTGGTCACAACCGCACCCGCTGCTACAACTGCACCTTCACCGACGTGGACGCCTTCCAGGACAACCGCGTTGGCACCGATCAGAACGTCATCGTCAATGCGGACCGGCAAGGCAGAAGCTGGTTCAACCACCCCGGCTAAGACCGTACCGGCACCGATGTGGCAGTTCTTGCCAACGATCGCCCGGCCACCTAAGATCGCGCCCATGTCGATCATTGAGCCGGCACCGATTTCCGCGCCAATGTTAATTACCGCCCCCATCATGATAACCGCGTTATCACCGATCAAGACCTGGTCACGGATAATAGCGCCTGGTTCGATCCGGGCATTGATTTCCTTAAGGTCCAGCAAAGGAACAGCTGAATTGCGGGCCGTGTTTTCCACGCGGACAGATTCAAAGTCAGCTTCGTGTTCTGCTAAAAACGGCTTAAGAACTTGCCAATCGCCGAAGACTACGCCAGCTTGACCGCTGACAAAAGGATCCGTTCCATCTGGGAAAGTGACTTGATCAAGGCCGGCGCCTCGCAAGTAAACCTTAACCGGGGTCTTCTTTGGTGCTGAACCAATGTAGTTGATAATGCTTTGCGCGTCTAATTCTGCCATAATATCTTTCTCTTTCTAATCTGCATCTGTTTCTGTTACTTCGAAGAGACAAAGAAAAAGCTCCAGATTGCCTTAACAATTTGGAGCCCGAAAAATTCAAAATCAAATTCTCTCGTCAAATTGCAAGCGCAACGCAGGTACCTTCCCTGCGACAGTCCATGGCCTCTTAAGCCATAGCCCAGCCAATCCGCCTTGCCAAAACGGACGCTTCGGCAACCTCCCCTTTCTTGCAAGTTCTCCGCCTGGCTGGCTCCCTTGCCTTACTCTTGTCGGTTGCGCCTCTTCAATTTGTAGTCAGTTTATAATATTGGCCTCATTTTGTCAACAGCTTTTTCAGCTTTTTATTTGCATATTTTTATTTCAAGCTTCCTCAAGCACTGGTATCACAATGTTTAGAAGGCGATTATCATGAATTCTCAGAATCTTTCTTTGCATTTTCCAGAGAAAAATGGTAAAGTCCATTCTGATTAAACTTAAATTATGATTAAAGACAAACACGAAAGAGAGTAGCCCATGAAAGTTGTTAAGTTTGGTGGCAGTTCCCTGGCTAGCGGTCCTGCTGTAGAAAATGCTTTGAAGATTATTACCGCTGAAGCTGAAAGACAAGTTGTCGTTACGTCTGCCCCAGGCAAACGCTTTGACGATGACATCAAAGTCACTGACCTTTTGATCAAGTACGCCCATGAAATTAGCCATGGCAGAAACGGGCTTGAAGTTGCTGACCGGATCTTCCAGCGCTACGTTGAAATCGGCGAGTACTTTAACTTGCCGCTCGAAGAAATCTTGCCCTTGAAAGAGATCCTGTTGAATTTGCCAAAGGATCACTATCCAAACAAGAACTATCTGCAGGCGACCTTTAAGGCCCATGGCGAGCGGCTTAACGCCAAGCTGATTGCGAAGATTCTGCAAAGCCAAGGGGTAAAGGCCCGCTATGTTGATCCTAAAGAGGCAGGGATCATCGTTACCGGTAGTCCAAACAATGCCTCTGTCAACCCGGAAAGCTACCAGCTCCTGGAAAACTTTGCCTATGACGCTGACGAAAAGCTGATTTTCCCAGGCTTTTACGGTTATACTCTGGCTGGCCATATAGCTACCTTCTCAAGAGGTGGTTCAGACATTACCGGGGCGATTTTGGCCAGAGGTTTCCACGCTGACTTATATGAAAACTTTACTGATGTCGATGCTATTTTCTCCGCTAACCCGAAGGTTGTTGACCAGCCCCATCCGATCCACACGATGACCTACCGGGAAATGCGGGAATTGTCTTATGCTGGTTTCTCTGTCTTTCACGATGAAGCCTTGATCCCGGCCATTCAAGGGCAGATTCCAATCAATGTGAAGAATACCCAGCACCCGGAAAAGCGCGGGACCATGATCGTACCGGAAAAAGGCTTCAAGCCTGAAACCGTCATTACCGGGATCGCCAGCGGCAAGCACTTTGGTGCCCTCTACCTGCACAAGTACCTGCTCAACAAGGAAGTTGGCTTTACCCTCCGCATCCTGCAAATCTTAAACAAGTACAAACTGTCCTATGAACACATGCCAACCGGGATTGACGACTTGACTTTGATCTTTGACCGGGACACGTTAAATGATGAATTGATCGACCAGATCTGCAATGAAATTCAAAATGAAGTCAGTCCTGACCACTTGGAATGGATCAGCAATTACGCGATTATCATGCTGGTCGGTGAAGGGATGAGGGACCGGATCGGGGTCATCCGGGATATTGCCACGCCTGTAGCCAGAGAGGGTATTTCTCTCCGGATGCTCAACCAAGGGGCTTCCGAAATTTCTATCATGCTGGGCACGGCAGCTAAAGATGCCGACCGGGCAGTAGCCGCGATTTACGACTACTTTTTCAAGCAAGAAGCACAAGGAGAATAAGATGACTAAATTATTGAAAGTCCATGGCTCACAGAATTCCTTCTTCATTCTGGACCAGACTGAACTGGAAAATCCGCTGACTGATAATGAACTGCGGCAATTGACCCAGACACTTACTGATCACAAGACTGGCCTGCTTGGCGGAGCTGACGGCATCCTGTCAGTTGAGGAATCAAGACACCCAGGCGCTTTAGGCAAGATGCGGGTTATCAACACTGACGGCAGTGAAGCCTCAATGTGCGGCAATGGTCTTAGAACAGTTGCCCGCTACTTGCACGAAAAGACCGGAGAAAGCCAGTTTAAGGTGGAAACCATGTACGCTGACCTGGCCGTCCGGCAAGCTGATGACTTTGCAGAAGGAGTGCCGGCTTTCGGGGTAGAAATCTCCCCTGTCCGCTTCAATAAAGAATCTTTGCCTTTTGACAATTTGGGACATAACCGCCTGCTGGACACTCTGGTACCAGAATTGGTTCCAGGCTGGCGTTTTAGTGCTCTAGCCGTGCCTAATCCCCACCTCATCGCCTTTATCAAAGAAGAAGGCCTGGAAAGTCCGGTCTTAGGAGAGCTTGGTGCCTACTTGAATGGAGAAAATCCATACTTCTCAGACGGGGTCAACATCAACTACACCGTTATCCGCGGCGATAGCCAGCTTTTTGTCAGAACCTACGAACGGGGCGTTGGCTTTACTAACGCCTGCGGGACAGGGATGTCAGCCAGCTCATTGGCCTTTGCCTTGACTCACCCGGACCTGGGCCACTTTGAAAAAGAGATCTCTGTCTACAATCCTGGCGGTATGGTCAAGACCGTCTTGCACCAAAAGGATCACGGCTACTGGATCGAACTGATCGGCAACGCGACTGAAACTCATACTATTGAAATTCCAGAAGACCAGCTGCACAGCGGCCAGTTTAAGCTGGAGGCGGTGCAGACCAAAGAAACTGGTGAACAAGCTGCATACCTGGCTTTCGTTGACCAGCTGACCAAGTAGCATCCGAATCATAAAACTTACTAAATCTTGATAATCACATCAATATTGGTAAGTTTTTCTGATATTTCTTTCTAGTTAAATCTATGGGTAGATTCAACTTGGCAAAAGAAATCAGATTTTTAACCTTTTGAAGTTAAGGTCAGTGAGTACGGTTGGCTCTCAAATAACGCCAAATGGCATTATCCAATAGCTTTTTATCTGCCCCACTGAAAACTTTTAGCATGGCAGTCGGAAAGGCATCTTGCCTACTAAAAAGCAGGCAAGCATATCGTGATGCCTTCTCGAAGCAGTCAAGCCGCGATTTTAATACCCCGAACTGAGTTCGTTAAAGCTGACTGCTCTTACATGCTAGAGCCTTCAACTTTGTAGTATTACTTGCCTTATGCTTCTTTTATCCGACTGTCAAGAATCTCCTTAACTCGCTTATAAGGCGTGTAAAGCGTGATTTCTTCGTCAGTTAATCTACTCAATATATTTTTTGCAGCAGCGATGTTTGCATTCATCTCGCCGCATTTCTTGCATTTAGTCAGTTCATGATGACTGCCGTATCTTTCCTCAAAATGCTGCCCGCAGATTGAACAGTACTGAGAAGTATATGCTGGATTG
>NZ_AZCR01000026.1 GCF_001433875.1 Lactobacillus delbrueckii subsp. delbrueckii DSM 20074 = JCM 1012 | reverse complement strand
CTTCCTGCGGTTAATGGAACTATCGCGGAAAGCTTTCTAAGTCTCTCAGTCATTTACACAAGTTTTTATACTGAACCAAAAATTCTTCTCCTTTAACAGCCGCAAGCAGCGGCCTCTAGCAACTTTTGCTATAATTTCTATAGCTAATCAAGCACATCTTACTATGTTTTGGCAAAAATATAAAACAATAAGAATGGAGGATTTACTTTTGACAAAATTTGACAGTCCTAAACTGGCCCGCGAAGTCGTCGTCCGTGACCCGGTCCACGGCTATATCCACCTGGACACCCAAGTGGCCCTGGAAGTCGTCCGCTCGCAAGAATTCCAGCGGATGCGGCGGATCAAGCAGCTGGGCCCGACGGCCTTCGTCTTCCCCGGCGCCACCCACACCCGCTTTGAGCACAACCTAGGCGTCTACGAACTGGCCCGACGGATCAGCAACCTTTTTACTGACAAATACCCTAGTCAAAGTACCGGCGACGGACTCTGGGACCCCAGCGAAAACCTGCTGGTGCAGATGGCCGGCCTTTTGCATGACATCGGCCATGGCCCATACTCGCACACCTTTGAGCACCTTTTCGGCACCAACCATGAGCAGATCGGCCAGCAGATCATTCTGGATTCTTCCACTGAGGTCAACCAGGCTTTGAGCAAGGTCGACACGGACTTCCCAAAGGCGGTGGCCAGCGTGATCGCCAAGACCTACCCTAATCCCCAGGTGGTCAAGCTCATCTCCAGCCAGGCGGACGCCGACCGGATGGACTACCTTTTGCGGGATGCCTACTTCACGGGGGCTTCTTATGGGGAATTCGACCTGTCCCGGATCTTGCGGGTCATCCGCCCTTATGAAAAAGGGGTTTGCTTTACGGCTAACGGGATGCACGCCGTTGAAGACTATATCGTCTCCCGCTACCAGATGTACCAGCAGATCTACTACCACCGGGTCAACCGGTCCATGGAGGTCATCCTTCACCACCTTTTGAAGCGGGCCCAGTACCTCTACCAGGAAAAAGAACTGCCGGTTACGCCAAGTTTAGCCAGATTTTTGGCCGGGACCTGGGACTTGCAAGACTACTTGAAGATGGATGACGGGGTCATGGAGACCAACTTCAGCATGTGGACTGAGTCCAGCGACCCGGTTTTAGCGGACCTAACCAAGCGCTACCTCTTCCGGCGGCCTTTAGCCAGCGCGAAGATCAACGAAGAAAGCAAGCAGCTTTTACCGCAATTAAAGGACTTGATCAAGAAGGCTGGCTTTTACCCGGACTACTATACCGGAGTAGGGTCAGCCTTTGACGAGCCATATGACGCTTATAAGCCAAGTGGCAAGAACGCCAACAGCCAGATCGAGATCATGCAGGAAGACGGAAGCTTGATTGAGTTGTCCCAGCTCAGCCCCCTGGTCAAGGCCTTAAACGGAACCCTGCAGGGCGATGAGCGCTTCTTCTTCCCGGTTGCCATGCTCAAGCAGGCAGATTTTCAGCAGTACCTGAAAAACGGGGAATTGCTTACGAAAAAATAAGGCAAAAGAATAATTTCCAAAAGGAAACAACCGTTGCAGAATTTGCAGCGGTTGTTTTTGCATACAGGTCCTTACTTGTCCTTGTACTTGTTAGCGTCGTAACGAGTGTCAAAGAGCGGACTCATTGGCTTGTGTTCCATGATCAGCTTGATAGCGTCACCCATCAAAGGCCCAACGGAAACGAGAATCATCTTATCGAGGTTCTTTTCGGCTGGCTGTTGGATTGAGTCGGTCAAGACCAGGCTCTTGATTACGGAATTGTTCAAGCGGTCTACGGCTGGGCCGGACAAAACGGCGTGGGTCGCGCAGGCGTAAACTTCGGTAGCACCGGCGTCCTTCAAGGCCTGGGCAGCCAGGGTGATAGTGCCGGCAGTGTCGATCATGTCGTCAATCAAGATGGCCCGCTTGCCCTTGACGTCACCGATGATGTTCATGACTTCGGAAACGTTGGCCTTTGGCCGGCGCTTGTCGACGATGGCGATTGAAGTGCCCAGGAATTCAGCTAATTTTCTTGCCCGGGTAACGCCACCGTGGTCTGGAGAAACGACAACAGCGTCTTCTTCCAGGTGGTTGCTCAGGAAGTAGTCAGCCAATAAAGGAGCGCCCATCAAGTTGTCGACAGGGATGTCGAAGAAACCTTGGATTTGCGGAGCGTGCAGGTCCAGTGAGAGGACGCGGTCAGCCCCGGCAGCTTGAATCATGTCTGCGACCAGTTTAGCAGTGATTGGTTCTCTGGCCCGGGTCTTCCGGTCTTGACGAGCGTAGCCGTAGTAAGGCAGGACGATGTTTACGGAAGCGGCACTGGCCCGGCGGACAGCGTCGATCATGATCAAAAGTTCCATAAGGTTGTCGTTGACCGGCGCGCTTGTGGATTGGATCAAGAAGACGTCCTTGCCACGGACAGAATCGTCGATGTCGACTTGAATTTCACCGTCGCTGAAGCGAACGACGCTTGAGGTTGAAAGCTTTAACCCCATCCGCTTAGCGATCTTTTCTGCCAACGGTTTGTTTGAGTTAAGCGCAAAAAGCTTGATGTTGTCTTTGTAAGACATAATTCCCTCCGAAAAAAACAGCATTTAACAGTTCCATTCTAACAAAATCCGGCATTCTTTTGTTGGAAAACAGGGATTTGTGTTCAGTTTTTAAGCAAAAAATTCCTCTTACTCCTGTTTTGACCTGAAAAAAAGCAAGAAAGCCTTTTATTTTTCAAGCGGATAGAAAAAATCGTCTGTTTTCGGGCAAAGAAAAAAGCTCTGACAATTGTCAAAGCTTCTTCTGGATTACTTAGATGCGATTACCTTAACGGCGCTGGCCTTCAGGTAGGCGCTGTTGCCGATGTAGTAGTACTTGCTTCCCTTGATGGTGATAGTCTTGGAAACCTTGTACTTGGTCCCCTTGTAAGCTACAGTACTCTTCCAGCCTTGGTAAACGTATGGGCTCTTCTTAGTGAACTTTGAACCGTCCTTGTGGTAGAAAGGAGTGGTCTTCTTAGTTACTTGAATTTGAGTTACAGTCTTCTTTGAGCTGGTCTTCTTGGAAGAAGAGCTGCTTGAAGTTGAACTAGTCTTCTTGGAGCTGGACTTGCTTGAGCTTGAAGTTGAACTAGTCTTCTTGGAAGTAGTCTTGCTTGAACTAGTGCTTGCCTTCTTTGCGCTTGAAGTTGAGCTGGACTTAACCGTCTTAGTTGCAGTTACCTTGACGTCGCTGGCCTTCAGGTAAGCGTCGTTGCCGATGTAGTAGTACTTAGCACCCTTGATGGTTACAGTCTTAACTACGTTGTAGCTGGTGTTCTTGTAAGCTACAGTGCTCTTCCAGCTACCGTAAACGTAAGGCTTCTTCTTGGTGAACTTAGAACCGTCCTTGTGGTAAAAAGGAGTGGTCTTCTTAGTTACCTTAACCTTGGTTGCTTGCTTAACCGTGGTGGTCTTGGCAAAAGCCGCGTTTTGAGTAAGCAGAGCGGCTGGAGTAGCCATGGTCAAAGCCAATGATGCTGATGCAAAAGCAATTTTCTTAGTAAACTTCATCGATATGCAATCCTTTCTTGCTTCTTTTTGTACATTGCCTAGATTATACACCCTCTGTTTAAAAATTGCTTATTAAAGTTCTCAAAAGAAAGGCAATTTTTCCTTAAAAGCTACTGTAAACGGATGCATTTTACTTATTAAAAAAAGGAGCCGGAGCTCCTTTTCGAGATTATTTCCATTCTTCGTCTTCAGACAAAGGCAGCTTGTGCCAGTAGTCTTCCTTGTTGACCTGCCGGCCCCGGGCGATGGCCATTTCATACTTGCCAACGTCCTTGGTAATGGTTGAGTCAGCCGCGATAAAGGCATGGTCGGCCACATTAATCGGAGAAACCAGGGTTGACCCAGCCCCGATGAAGGACTTATCACCAACCGTAGTGTGGAACTTCTTTACCCCGTCAAAGTTGGAGAAGATGACCCCGCAGCCGACATTGATGTCCTTGCCCAAAGTAGCATCCCCAACATAAGTCAGGTGCCCGACCTTGGTGTTTTCGCCAATTTCCGCCTTCTTGACTTCCACGAAGTTGCCCAGGTGGGCTCCCCGCTTAATCAAAGCCTTTGGCCGCAAGTGGGAGTTTGGCCCGATGTCCGTGTTGTCTTCCATGATTGATTCTTCAATCGTGGAAGAAGTTACCGTCACGCCGTTGCCGATCTGGCTGTCAACGATTCTTGACCCGGAAGTGATCAAGCAGTCTGACCCGATCACGGTGTGGCCTTTAATTGTCACGCCGCCTTCAATCACCGTGTCATTACCGATTTCCACGTCAGCGTCAATGTAAGCCGTGGCGGGGTCGATAAAGGTAACCCCGTCCCGCATGTGCCCTTCATTGATTCTTCTTTGCATGATCCGGGTGGCTTCAGCCAGAGCGATCCGGTCGTTTACCCCCAGGCTTTCGCTGAAGTCCGGCATCTTGTAAGCCCCGACCTTCTTGCCGGCCTTGCGTAAAATTTCCAAAACGTCAGTCAAGTAGTACTCGCCTTGAGAGTTGTCGTTGCCGACTTGCTTCAAAGCAGCCCACAAGTCCTGGTTGTCAAAGCAGAAGACCCCGGTGTTGATTTCCTTGACCTTCAGTTCTTCCGGCTTGCCGTCCTTTTGTTCCACGATCCGCAAAACATTGCCCTGGTCATCTCTGATGATCCGCCCGTAGCCAAAAGGATCCGGAGCTTCAGCCGTCAAAACCGTGGCCGCGTTGCCTTCTTCTTCATGGTAGGCGAAGAGCTTTTCGAAAGTTTCACTGGTAAAAAGCGGGGTATCCCCGGTTACGACCAGCGTTGCCCCTTCCAAAGCAGCCAGCTGGCCTTCCGCCTGCATAACCGCGTGGCCGGTGCCCAGCTGCTCTTCCTGCATGGCAAATTCAGACTTGCCCGCCAAGACTTTCTCCACGTCTTCTGCCCCGTGGCCGACAATGGTCACGATCTTGCTTGGCTTGACCGCTCTGGCGGCATCAACGACATGTTCAACCATGGCCTTGCCGCAAACCTGGTGCAAGACCTTGTAAAGCTTGGATTTCATTCTGGTGCCCTTGCCGGCAGCCAAAACTACGACATATTTTCCCATCTGTTTATAACCTTCTAAATCAATATAAACTAGCCTTCATGGCTAGCTTATATTGTAACATTTAGAAACGGTCGAAGTTAGTTCTATTCAAAAAGTTGCCCGGCTGAGCCAGGATGATTTCCTTTTCGCTGTCGATTTGGCCAATGTTGACCAAGGAAACGTAGTCCTTGATCTTGCGTTCCTCTTCATATTCAGTTTCGCAAAGAACACAGACGCCGGCCACCTGGCAATCAAATTCCTTGACCAGTTGCCGCATCCCGTCCAGAGTGCCGCCGCCCTTCATGAAGTCGTCTACAATCAGAACGTTCGTATCCTTGTCCAGGGCCCGGGTCGGCAACTCCATCTTGGCTACCCGGGAAGTTGAAGAGGACATGTAGTTAACGGACACAGTAGCCCCTTCCGTCACCTTGGACCGCTTGCGGGCGGTTACCGCTGGGACGTTCAAGTAGCTGGCCACGGCATTGGCCAAAGAAATCCCCTTGGTTTCCACCGTCATGACGGCTTCGATATTGGAGTAAGCATAGCGGGTGGCGATCAGCTTGCCGATCATCTCCAGGTCATATGGCCTGCCCAAAATATCTGACAGGTAGACAAAGCCGCCCGGCAGAATCCGGCTGGAGTCCTGGATGCGGCCTGCCAGGTCCTTGAGGTACTTATCAGCCGGCTTCTGGCCTAAGAACGGAATATAGCGGACCCCACCGGCTGCCCCGGCAACGGTCTCCAGGATTCCATCCTCGTTGCTAGCCAGGGTGTGCTTCAAAATGGCCAAGTCTTCAGAGATTGATGACTTCGCTGCCCCGTAGCGCTTGGCAAAAAAGGGCAGAGCAATCAAAGTATGCGGGCGCTCCATCAAAAACTTGGTCATATCTACTAATCTTTCAGAACGTTTCATTCTCTTTCCTTCCTAATGTCTGTTTTTGTACCTATACTAATATACTCTAAAGGGCAAAAAAATCACTAACATTTTCAAGAAATGTTAGTGCAAAAATTCGTATTTTTACTCTGCATCGCTTTCATCATCAAATTCCAGCAAGATGTTCTTGGTCAAAACATCAGTGTAGCTGTATGATGCGTGTTCAAAATTATTACTGTCCTGGTCCAGAGCCACTACAAACACGGCAGGAAACGTGTTCTTCAAAATGCCGCGGCGTCTGGTTACCTTCTTGCGGCCCGCTTGGGCAACGATTGTCAACTCTTCGCCTAGGTGGGTATCTAACTTCTGCTTAATGTCTTGAATATTGATTGGCAATTATGACACTCCTTTATCGAAGTATTGTAACATAATTTCCTATTCAAATCAAGACTGAATTATTTATTCATTTCCGCTATAGCCTGGCTGATTCTGATGAAATCGCTGATGGCCAGTTGTTCCGGCCGCTGGCGCGGGCCTAGGTCCAGGTCGGCCAGCAGCTTTTCCCGGTCTTCCTTGTCTGGAAGCAAAGTCTTCATGTTGTTGGCCAGGGTCTTGCGCCGCTGGGTAAAGCAGAGCTTAACCACCCGGTTGAACTGCTTGCGGTCGCCAACGTCAGCTGGCTTTTCCAAAGGCGTTAAAACCACTACGGCTGAGTCAACCTTTGGCTGGGGCATGAAGGAAGCGTGCCCAACTTCCAAAGCCAGGTCCACGCTCATTTGAGTCTGCACGGCAATGGACAGGGGGCCATAGGCCTTAGAGCCCGGCTGGGCAGCCAGACGCTCAGCCACTTCCTTTTGCATCATCAAGGTCAGGCTGGTAAAGTCCAGGCTGGATTCCAGCAGGTTGAAAATAATCGGCGTGGTGATGTAGTAAGGCAAGTTGGCCACAACCTTGACGGGCTTGCTTAAATCAAAAAAGCCCGCCAGATCAGTTGCAAAGTCTGCCTTCAAAACATCCTTCATGATCAGCTTGAAGCGCTGGTCCAGGTCTTGGCCGTCCACCTTTTCCGGCAGTTCGTTGGCCAGGATTTCCGGCAGGCTATGGTCGACTTCATAAGCCGCCACCTTGCCTCCGGCTAAAAGCAGCTGTTCAGTCAAAGAGCCGATCCCCGGGCCGACTTCCACTACCTGGTCGCCGGGCTCAATCCCGGCTGCCCGGACGATCCCCTGGACGGCATCCAGGTCAACCAGGAAGTTCTGGCCCAGGTTCTTCTTGGCGTGCACAAAGTAACGATTGACGATGGCCGCCGTCCTTACCGGACTAGCGATTGGAATTCTGTTGGTCATTTTTCACCTCCTCTACTGCCTGCTTAAGTTCAGCCAAACTGATGCCAAAAGTCTGCAGGCGCTGGTAAAAACGCTTGGAATTGGCATAGCCGATCCCCAGCTTGATCCCGACTGCCTCCCGTAATTGCCGGGACTGGCGACCCATGGCCAGGCCCAAGTCGACATAGTCCCCGTAGTCAAAGTCAGCCTTTTGGGCTTGGACCTCGCGTAAGTCGCTCAAGGCCCGCTCTAAAGCTTCCTTTGAAGCGTGCTCTACCCCCAGGCTCCCCTTTTTTTGCGGTTCGCCTTCTTTGCGGGTAATAAAGGCCTGCTTGGCCGTTGGCACGGCTTCGGTCACTATCCGGCGGATCCGCTCGCCATTGACGTCAGGATCGGTAAAAACAATAATCTCGCGGCTTTGGGCCAGTTTCTTCAGCTTGGCCAGGACCGCATCAGAAACGGCCGAGCCATTCGTCTCGACCGTCTCAATTCCTGGAAAAAACTGCTTTAAGCGCATCGTATCGTCCTTGCCTTCCACGACAACGACGGCGTTAAAATTCTTCTGCATTTAATCCGTAAATCCTCATTGTATTAGCATAAGTTGCTTCCGCAACTTCGGCCAGATCCAGCCCCTTCAAGTCCGCGACCGCCTGAGCAACGTAGCGGACATAGCCAGGCTCGTTTTGCCGGCCCCGGTAAGGCACCGGAGTCAAAAACGGCGCGTCAGTTTCAACCAAAAGCCGGTCCAAAGGAACCAGCTTGGCTGACTCATGCACTTCCGCGGCCTTCTTGAAGGAAACGACCCCGGAGAAAGAAAAGTTCACGTTCAAGTCCAGGAACTTTTCCGTCCATTCCGGGCCCCCGTTGTAGCTGTGCAAAACCGCCCCGTATTCCAGGTCTGCTTCTTTCAAGATCTGCCAGCAGTCCGCGAAGGCGTCCCTGGTATGGATATTTACCGGCAATTGCAAATCGCGGGCAACTTCAATCTGCCGGGCAAAAACTTTCCTTTGCACATCCCGGGGAGACTCATCCCAGTAGTAGTCCAGGCCGATTTCCCCGATAGCGACTACCTGGCCGCCTTTAACTTGCTCAACCAGCAGGTCTTCAGCTGCCTGGTCATAGTCTTTAGCCACGTCCGGGCAGTAGCCGATGATGGCCTTGACATTGGCAAAGCGCTTAGCTAATTCCAGGGCGCCCAGGTTCATTTCCGGGTCCTGGCCCACGCAGTTCATCCCAACCACGTCCAAGTCCCTAGCTTTTTGGATATAATCGGCTTCTTTGCCGGCAAAAGGCTTGTCGTTTAAGTGGGTATGGTTGTCGTAGATCTTCATTAGCCCAGTTCAGCCCCTACCGGGTGTTCGTCGCCGACCAGGGCCAGCTTGACATCGCCGTCAGCTTCGCTGGACAAAAGCATGCCCTGGCTTTCGTGGCCCAGCATCTTGCGCGGCTTCAAGTTGGTTACAGCCAGAACCTTCTTGCCCAAAAGGATGCTTTCATCTGGGTAGAACTTGCGGATCCCGCTCAAGATCTGCCGCTCGCCGGTCTTGCCGAAGTCTAGCTTGAACATCAAGAGCTTGCTTGATCCCTTGACTGGTTCAACAGACAGAATCTTGCCGACCTGGATCTTGACCTTGGCAAAGTCGTCGATCGTGATCTGCTTTTCTTCCTGCTTTTGTTCTCTTCTTGACTGTTTCTTTGGCTTTGCCTTCTTCATTTCTTCCTTGATGTAGGCCACTTCTTCGTCATTCTTCAAGCGTGGGAAGATTGGAGTTGGCTTGGCAACGACGTTTACGTCCCAGGCAAAGCCGCCGAACTGCAAGTCCTTCTGGCTTTCGTCTTCCCAGTCCAGGCCCAGCTGGGCAAACATCTTGCCTGGAGTTTCAGTCATAACCGGAGCGATCATGATGGCTACCAGGCGCAGGCTTTCCGCCAGGTTGCTCATGACTCTGGAAAGTTCTTCAGTCTTGCCTTCCTTGTTCAAAACCCATGGGGTAGTTTCATCGATGTACTTGTTGGCCCGGGAAATCAGCTGCCAGACATTTTCCAAAGCGTTGGAGAAGTGCATCTTGTCCATGCTGCCGTAGTAGTCGCTGATGGCCTTGGCAGCAACGTCAGCCAGGTCTTGGCCGTACTTGTCCTGTTCCTGGTCAACCGGGGCAACCAGGCCCTTTTGGTACTGGTTGATCATGGAAACAGTCCTGTTCAAGAGGTTGCCCAGGTCGTTGGCCAGGTCAAAATTGGTCCGTTCAACGAAGTCTTCCGGGGTAAAGGAACCGTCAGCTCCAAATGGGATGGCCCGCATCAGGTAGTAGCGGACCGGGTCCAGGCCGTAGCGGGAAATCAAGGATTCCGGGTAAACGGCGTTACCCTTGGACTTGGACATCTTGTCCTTGTAGATCAAGACCCAGCCGTGGCCGAAGACCTGCTTAGGCAACGGCAAGTCCAGGGCCATCAGCATTATTGGCCAATAAATGGTGTGGAAACGGACGATTTCCTTGCCGACCAGGTGGACGTCAGCTGGCCAGTACTTCTTGAAGAGGGAGTCATCTTCTAACCCATAGCCCAAGGCAGTGATATAGTTGGCCAAGGCGTCGATCCAAACGTAAACAACGTGCTTCGGGTCGCTTGGCACCGGGATCCCCCAGTCAACCGTGGTCCGGGTAACTGACAAGTCTTCCAGGCCCGGCTTGATGAAGTTGTTCACCATTTCCTTTTCCCGGGAGTTTGGCTGGATGAATTCCGGGTGGTCCTTGTAGTACTGGAGAAGCCGGTCAGCGTACTTGCTCATCTTGAAGAAGTAGGATGGTTCCTTGACCAATTGAACTTCGTGGCCAGATGGGGCGATCCCGCCGACAACGTTGCCCTGGTCGTCTTTGAAGACTTCCTTCAGCTGGGATTCAGTGAAGTATTCTTCGTCTTCAACCGAGTACCAGCCAGTGTATTCACCCAGGTAGATGTCACCTGAGGCCTTCAGCTTTTCAAAAATCTTCTGGACAGCCTTGACATGTTCTTCATCAGTGGTCCGGATGAACTTGTCGTAGTTGATGTCCAGCTTCTTCCACAGTTCCTTGATGTCCTTGACCATGCCGTCCAGGTAAGCCTTTGGCTTCATGCCCAGCTTTTCGGCCTTTTGTTCGATCTTCAAGCCGTGTTCGTCGGTCCCGGTCAAGAAGAAGGTGTCATAGCCGCGGGACTTCTTGTAGCGGGTCATGGTGTCCGCTGCTACCGTCGTGTAGGCGTTGCCAATGGTCAAACGGCCAGACGGATAGTAGATTGGCGTGGTAATGTAAAAAGTTTTCTTGTTATCTGCCATAGTGCTTGATCTCCTCAAAAATTCTATACTCTCTATCATACAACAAAAAGCCTTACCTTATAAAGCCAATCGGCGATTTAACGGGCTTTCGGGCAAAAAAGAACGGCCTTTTTACTAAAGACCGTTCTTTTTCAGTTAAATCAAGAATTTTTCTTTCTTCATGTAGAAGTGCTTGACGACTGTCGTCAAAAGCAGGTAGCAGACCAGGAGGCCAGCCACGATCCACAGGAATTCTTCGTTCAAGTGGACGAACTTTATGGCTCCGGCCAATTTTGAAAATGGCAGGAGGGTCCCGAAGATAGCAGCCCCGAAAGTAGCAAGCATGACTGTGCTTGATGCCCGCTGCTGGATAAGTGGCAGACGTTCGTCGCGCAAGGCGTGGATGACCATTTCCTGGGTCCAGAGGGATTCCACGAACCAGCCGGTGTGGAAGATGGTCATGAAGGCCAGCTGCCCTGCCGGTCCTAAGGAAGCGTAGCTGCCACCAGTAAGGGCCGGGCAGATTACAAAGAAGAGGACGGCAAAGGTGATGACGTCAAAAATTGATGACGTCGGCCCAAAGTAGAACATGAACTTCGGCATGTTCTTGGTTGACCATTCCCGCGGCACGTGCAGGTAGTCTTCAGACACGCTGTCAAAGGGCAAAGCCAGGCAGCTGGTTCCGTAGAGCAGGTCCAAAATCAAGAGCTGCAGCGGCAGCATTGGCAAGAACGGCAGGAAGACTGAGGCGACCATGACGGACAAGATGTTCCCGAAGTTGGAAGACAGGGTGATCTTGATGTACTTCATGGTGTTGGTCAAGGTCTTGCGGCCGATCCGGACCGCGTGCTCCAGGACGCTCAAGTCCTTCTGCAAAAGGATGATGTCCGCTGATTCCTTGGCCACGTCGACAGCTGAGTCAACTGAGATAGAGACGTCCGCCTGCTTCATGGCCGGGGCATCGTTGATCCCATCACCCATGTAGCCGACCGTGTGGCCGTTTTTCTGCAGGACATCAATGATCTTGGTCTTCCATTCCGGTGACAGCTTGACGAAGATGTCGCATTCTTCAACGATCTTGGCCAGTTCTTCATCGCTCTTGCCGATCAGGTCCTTTTGCCCGTAAACCGTATCGATGTTAAGGCCGACCTTCAAGGCCACGGCCCGGGTAACGGCTTCATTGTCCCCGGTTAAAATCTTAACGGTAATGCCGTCCCGGTTGAGGCTAGCCAGGGCATTTTTGGCGCTTTCCTTTGGCGGATCCAGGAAGGTCAAGAAGCCGATCACGATCAAGTCGCTTTCATCATCAACCGTGAATTTGCCGACTGGAGACGGGTCAACCTTGTAGGCCAAGACGATAACCCGCATCCCGTCACTGTTCAAGTCGTTGATATCTTTAAAAATCTGCTTTTTTCTTTCTTCAGTCAAAGGCAGGATCTGGCCGCCGATTTCCACCTGGCTGGAGACGGCCAGCATTTCTTCAGCTGCCCCCTTGGTAACCAGGAGGTGCTCGCCGTGCTTTTGGTCAGAGTTGGCAACCACTACGCTCATCCGCCGGCGCTGGAAGTCAAAAGGAATTTCGTCGATCTTGTGGTAGTCCCGCTGGATTTCGCTGGTGTCCAGGTCTTCATCAGCCACGTCAATGACTGCCTGGTCGATCAGGTCCTTCATCCCGGTCTGGTAGTAAGAGTTCAGGTAGGCCATCTTCAAAACCCGGTCGGTTTCCCGCATTTCCAGGTTATAGTGCTTTTCCAGGATGACCTGGCCCTGGGTCAAGGTCCCGGTCTTGTCAGTGCAGAGGATGTCGGCTGAACCGAAGTTCTGGATGGAGTTCATCTTCTTGACGATGGTCTGGTGCTTGCTCATTTCCAGGCTGCCCCGGACCAGGTTGGTGGTCACGATGACTGGCAACATTTCCGGCGTCAGGCCCACCGCCGTAGCGATGGCGAAGATCAAAGCATCAGTCCAGTTGCCCTTGGTCAAGCCGTTGACCACGAGAACCAGAGGCGCGATGATGGCCGTCATGGTCAAGAGCAGCTTGGAGATTTTCTTGATCTCGGTGTCAAAAGTCGTCTCCTTCATTTCGGTGTCGGCGATCTGGGCTGCAATCTTGCCGAACACGGTGTGCTCGCCAGTGGCGAAGACCACCCCACGGCCGGAGCCGGAGACAATAGTCGTGCCTTTAAAAAGGATGTTTGGGTAGTCCAGGTAGTTTTCCATCTTGTCCGGGGTTGGGACAAAGTTGGCATTCTTTTCCGTCGGCGTTGATTCCCCATTCAAGGAACTGGCTGAGCAGAACAGGTCAGTGCTGGACAAAAGCTTCATGTCAGCTGGAACCATGTCCCCGGCTGAAACGTTGATGATGTCGCCGACCACCACGTCCTTGGTCGGGATTTCCTGGTCCTTGCCGTCCCGGCGCACGTTGGTCGTGACAGAAACCATCTTCAAAAGGGACCGGACGGCGTTGGAAGTGCGGACGTTCTGGATGAAGGACGTAATCCCGGAAACCAGGACCATGACCACCATGATGATAACGGTGCTGAGGTCCTTTTCCCTTTGCGGGACGAAGATGTAGTTGATGAACAAGGACATAGTCGCCAAAATGAGCAGGACCAGGGTAAACGGAGTCAGGAAAGCTTCGATCAGGAAGTGGAGCTTGCTGGCTTGGCTGCTGCTCGCGATCTCGTTGGTTCCGGTCTTTTCCCGGATATTGGCTGCTTCTTCAGTGCTGAGGCCGTTGCTGTTGGTATGCAATTGGGCCAAAGTCACGCTCCGCTTTTCCAGGGCAATTCTTGCAACCCGCTTTGCGTCATCGCTGGCAGCTTCGTTCATTGTCTTGTTGAGCATAATAGTTCTCCCCTCTATGACAACTTCGCAAACGAACCAAAAAATCCCCCTTACAAACCGTAAGGGGGACCTTGCAAAATAGGGCCACGCCATTGACTAATCGCTCAGCTTTAACACTACGTGACGTAAGCACATGCTAGCTACCTGGAAAGTGCCTTATTTCGACAATTTCTATTTGACCCGTTGGCATCTCTGGATGTTTCTGGGCGATAGCGTGTGTTCACGTAGGAGTCTCACCTAACAGTTCATTTGCTCTCTTTTTAACTTTACATAGAAGACTATACACGCTTAAAGCAGGCTTGTAAACCACTTATATGTAAAGTTAGCGTTTTTATTTGGTTTTTCTGTGAAAAACCTTTATTTTCTACCCTGCCGTCTTATCGTAAAGCGCAGGAAGATGATCACGGCCGCGATCAAGACCAACAGGGCCAGCATGATCGGAATTCTGAGGTCAGCTGGCTTGATCACCCGGTTCACTTCCTCGCTGGACAGGTCAAGGGAGTCCTTTTTAAAGCCGAGGCTTTGGTCGATCAAGGTCACGGAAATCTTGAACAGCTCCTGCACACCTTCATTGAAGGCGATCGGGTCATCAGCCGTGATTTTGGAAGCCGTGTGGCTGAGGATGTTGGCCCGGACCTGGGCGGTAAACTGACTGTGCAGGTCGCTGCTGCTGTAAATATAGGCCTTCTTAGTCCCGTCCTTTTGCACGTTGATCACAATATAGAGGGTTCTGCTTGCCTTGCTCAAGCCGGCCGGCTGGGTCTTTTTGGCATTTTGCAGGGTCTCGACGATCACGATCGGGTGCTGGTCAGACTTCTGGTACTTGGCATTCTTTTGGTCAACCATTTTCCAGGTATCGGAATTGATGATGCCGGCATTGTCCTGGACGAAAAAGCTGCTGGCCCCGGTCACCAGGGGAAAAAGGCAGACTAAGGCCAGGAGCCAGGCCAGCCTAGTCGCTTCCGTCTTCAAGTTTGTGTGCCAGTTCTTCGACGAATTGGCGGTCAAGCTTAATTTGTTCATAAGGTACTCCACTATCACGCAGCAGTTGAATGGCCAAAGGACTGTCGTGATAATCATAATAATAGTTGATCTTGATCACCCCGGCCTGCAGCAGGTGCTTGGTGCAGTTGTAGCATGGGAAGTGAGTCACGTAGATTTCCGTGTTGTCGGTTGAGACCCCGTTTTTCGCGCAGGAAATCAGACTGTTCATTTCAGAGTGAATCGTCCGCACGCAGTGGCCATCGACCAGCTGGTGGCCCACGTCATCGCAGTGGTCCTGGCCGGAAACTGACCCGTTGTAGCCAGTGCTGAGGATCCGCTTGTCCTTGACCAGGACGCTGCCGACCAGGGCCCGGTCACAGGTTGACCGCTGAGCGATCACCAGGGCCTGCA
Source organism: Lactobacillus delbrueckii subsp. delbrueckii DSM 20074 = JCM 1012 (assembly GCF_001433875.1). GTDB lineage: Bacteria > Bacillota > Bacilli > Lactobacillales > Lactobacillaceae > Lactobacillus > Lactobacillus delbrueckii. The sequence continues at coordinate 3,879 of NZ_AZCR01000026.1, read as the reverse complement.
TCATAAAGTACTGTTTCCAGGGAATTCGTTTGCGCGTCATATTAGCCTCGGTTCTTGAAGTAGTTGAAGCCGATCGCGTCACGGACTTCCTGCAAGGTTTGGTCAGCCACCTGGTTGGCCTTTTGTGACCCTTGGTAGAGCATATCGTAAACGGCATCCAGGTTTTCAGCGTACTTTTGCCGGCGTTCTCTGATTGGGGCCAGTTCAGCTTCCAGGACCTTGTTTAAGTAGCGCTTGATCTTGACGTCACCTAACCCGCCCTTTTGGTAGTCTTCCTTAAGTTGGGCAACAGTGTCCTTGTCCGGGTCAAAGACGTCCAGGTAAGTGAAGACGGTGTTGCCTTCAACCTGACCGGGGTCTTCCACGTGGATGTGGTTAGGGTCGGTGTACATGGACATAACCTTCTTCTTAACCGTTTCCGCATCATCAGACAGGTAGATGGCGTTGCCCAGGGACTTGGACATCTTGGCATTGCCGTCCAGTCCTGGCAGGCGGCCCTGGCCCTTAGGCGGGAAGTAGCCCTTTGGCTCAACCAGGACGTCGACATTGTAGGTCCGGTTAAAGCTGCGGACGATTTCCCGGGTTTGTTCCAGCATTGGTTCCTGGTCATCGCCGACTGGGACTAAGGTCGCCTTGAAGGCAGTGATGTCAGCGGCTTGGGCAACCGGGTAGGTCAAGAAGCCTACTGGCAGGGAGTCACCGAAGCCCTTTTGCTTGATTTCCGTCTTAACAGTAGGGTTTCTTTCCAGCCGGGACAGGGTTACCAGGTCCATGTAGTCAGTGGTCAGTTCAAACAGGGCCGGGATTTGGGACTGGACAAAGATGGTTGACTTTTCCGGATCCAAGCCAACAGCCAGGTAGTCCAGGGCAACTTCGATCAGGGAGTTGCGGATCTTTTCCGGGTTGCGGGCGTTGTCAGTCAAGGCCTGGGTGTCAGCAATCATAATGTAAGAGTCATACTTGCCGGTGCTTTGGAGCATGACCCGGTTCTTCAAGGAGCCGATGTAGTGGCCGATGTGCAGCTTGCCGGTTGGCCGGTCGCCAGTCAAAATAATTTCTTTCGTCATTCTTCGCTTTCCTTTGCTAAATTCTTTGTTAAATTGTTTCTATCGGGCGTTATTATTATCATTTTAGCAAAAATAACAAATAGATTAAACCACTCCCGCCGGGCCGGAAGAATCTTTTTGAAAAAAGTTGCCAAAAGTACTTGGCGAAAGTTTTTTTCCATGCTATACTTAAGACATCTTGCGGGTATAGTTCAATGGTAGAACGCTAGCTTCCCAAGCTAGAGATGAGGGTTCGATTCACTCTATCCGCTTTTTTTATACCATAAATTAACAAAGAAATAAGCGAGGCCAAACGGCCTCGCTTATTTTTTACTCTCTTCAGTTAAACGGCGATGGTCACAACCGTCAAGACCCCGTTTAAGGCTGCCAGATAAAGAGGCAGCCAGATGGTCTGGGTACTGAGGTAGCTCCAGGCGAAAAGCATGCCAAAGGCAAAGTTGAAGGCAAAGATTGCCGGAGTGAACTGGAAGGTCAAGATAGCGTAAAAGAGACCCGAGCAGATTATGCCGACGTAGGCCACGCCCTTTTTCTCAGTTCTGAACCAGTAGTTGAACAAGAAACCGGTGCAGAGGTACTCTTCCAGGATCGGCAAGACTAACCCATTGGCTAGCATCATGAACCAGTATAAGGCGCTGGTGGAATGAGAGGCATAGGCCAGCTGCAGGCCCGAGGCAGGCATGCCTTTGTAGAGCTGCAGGTAGGAGATCCCGATCCGGCCGGCGGCAACCACGAAGCTTAAGAGCAAGGTGAAGTTGAAGCTGCTCAGCCAGGGGACATTGAAGCGTGAATCGAAGAAGCGCTGTTCACGGTTGTAGCGGTAAATGTAAAAAAGCAGGCACATGGCCGCCAGAACCAGGAACAGGATCACGCTCCAGATGCTGATGGACGGGCTCTTGATCGCCAGGTTGTCGGCCAGGGCCGTGAAAACAAAAACTACAAAATAGACGAGGTAACGGACAAGGTTACCTTCGCGTGATCGTGGCGTATTCATCTTATTCCACTCACTCCTCCGTGAAACATTTGTAATTAGTTTATTATACCAAAGAAATCGGGCCCTTTTTGGCCTTTGTATGAATATTTTTGGTTACTTTTGCTTGACAATGTTTCATGCTTTTTACGTGGAGGGATGAAAAAAGTGCAGCCAAAGCCGGAATATCTGGCTCAAGCAGCACTTTGCTTTTTCTATTTTAGTCCATAATTGCGTAGCTCATGGCAAAGTAGACCAGGCCCAGGCAGGAACAGAAAATGACGACTGGCCAGACAGCTTTAGCGACGTTTTTTGCCGGATACCGCTGACAACCAGGTAGATCACCAAGCCAAGCAAGGTTAAAAGGCCTAAAGCCACGATTAAAAGGTGGTGCCACAGCCAGAAAATCACGCTGTCACTGGCAATAAGGAAAACACGTTCCCAAAGTGGAAGGCGTGAAGCTTGGTACATAGAAACTCCTCCTTAAAATCAAACATCATACCTAATCTGCTTTATTTGCGACAATTGTAGCACCAATCATGAGCAAAGCGTAGCGCTTTTTCACTTTTTGCTCAAAATAAATTAATAAGTGCTGTTGAAGAAGGAATACCAAGCTTCAGCAGCACTTATTTTACAGCAAAGTTGGACCGCAATTGGGTATCCAGGTTAGACGCAATTGAGCGAATTGATTCTGACTTTTCAGCCTTCTTAACAGCTGCTTCAATCAGCTTGCTCAAAGCCGCGTTTGCCTTGACTGCCGGGTCATTTGCGACAGTTTCCAATTGCTTCTTAAATGCTTCTTCTGCTTCGTTTTCTTTCTTGTTAAAAAACATCGTACAGCCTGCTGCAAAAAACGTGTGCAATGTAGCCAAATAGTAATCTTTGACTATGTATTGTCCGAAGACATGAACACAGACATTTTTCTTATTGCCGTCATCACCGGTATTCCGATATCCCAACAAGGGGGTAACCGCATTGACCAGCGCAGGTACCGAAGCACCACTCTTGCAACTTCATGGAAAGGCTCTCGCCAATCCTCGGGTACAGCCAACCCGCATGGCTAAGGCCAGGGCCTTAGCCATTAATTCTCCTTTCTTTAATATTTATAGCGCATGATTTAATTCTGGGTACTCAGTCAGCGCTAAAAGACTAAGCATCGCATTCTTATCTCGATCTACGGCCTTGTTGTATACCAATCGCACTTGTAAGTCAAGATCTGCTTAAACTTGCCAAACATCGACCGATGAACACCCTTTGAATCCACGTGGCTCATCAGCATGCCCTTAACCGACAGATTTTCGATCACTATCTTGTCGTAGTCATTAACCAGTTCGGTCGTAAACTTGTGCATCAAGTCGTTTTGGATATTGCTTGCCTTGCGATAGCATGCTTGAAGCTTGGCTTTCGTCTTCAAGTAGTTCTTGCTTTCGCAAGCAGCTTCTCCATTTCTAACTCGCTTTTTGGCAATCAGACTGATTTTTCATCCCTCTTCCACGAGCAATCCACCTTCGCAATGATGATATAATGATAGTAGTAAAACTGAAAGGAGACGTTTTGATGCCTGAATTAGAAAAGATAGTCGAACGCCCCTTGATCACCATTACCAACCTGATCTGGAGCTTTAACAAGGAAACCCACCGGGTTCAGCTGCTTTTAGTCAAGCGCAAGGACGAACCTTTCGCGGACCGCTGGGCCCTGCCGGAAACCCTCCTTCGGGAAAACGAAAGTGCCGACCAGGCTGCCGTGCGCTTAATCAAAGAAAAAACGCCGATTGTAAAATTAAACTGAACACTGTTCCGATCCAGTAAGAAAAATCGTTTTCACTGGATTGGAGCACAAAAAATC
>NZ_AZCR01000025.1:15953-18718 GCF_001433875.1 Lactobacillus delbrueckii subsp. delbrueckii DSM 20074 = JCM 1012 | reverse complement strand
CCCGATTGAATATCGGAATCATGTTTTAACAACCTTAACGGCGTAATACTAAATTGTCCCAATTTTGGGGGTCACATCAGCTGCATCCTTTTTCTTTGCTGTTAAAACTGATTCATCTTACTTCTTATAGTTTTCTGCCAAAAAGTCCTTCATATTCCGTGGGGTATGGCCCGTGATCCGGGTGAAGTCATCAGTAACTCCGTCCATCAAGCCCATGGCTGCCGCCTTGTACATGGAGGCCAGTTCATCCCCGTCGCCTTCAGACCGGTAGATATTCGCGAATTCTTCTAGGCTGACCGGCTGGTAGCCGATCTTTTCTCCGGTAACTTCAGTCATGATCCGGCTTAATTCAACCATGTTATAGTTCTTTTCCTGGGTCAAAAGGTAAATCTGCTCCTTGTCTCTGAGGTAAGGCCGGACAGCGACATTGGCAATAGCTTCCGCACTGTCTTTTCTTGAGATAAAACTCATCGCCTGATCGCCAACCGGGTAGATCACATTGCCTCTTGCAATCAACTCCGGCAGGTATGGGACCAAGGGGTCAGCCTTTTCTACCTAAGTGGCCGGTTGCGCCAGTAATCGTGTATTTCATTTTGACTTCCTTACAATTTTTCTCCGCTTATTCTTCTTTACTATTTTCTGCCTGCTTTTTCGCGGCTTCTTTAACCAAAATCGTGTCAATCACGTCCTGCAGGCTGATCTTACCTAAAACCGCCTCCGCCGCGATCTCCGCGTGGGAAAAGTAGTCGGTCAAGGTTGGCTGGATGTTGCCGCCGACAATGCAGTCCGGATTTGTTTCGTGGTCGATTGCAAAAAGGGGACTTTTACCTTCAGTTGCTAGATAGATTTCCAGCAGGCTGATGTCTTTTGGCTCCCTTAATAGCTCTGTATCCGGTGACCCATGGGTCGTCTTGATAAAGCCGGCATCCCTTAAATTCGACATTAACCGTCTCACCACAACTGGCGAAGTATTTAAAGAACTGGCGATGATGTTGCTGGACAGAGTGGTCTTTCCTTTGTAGATCACGAGAAAGGTCAAAAGGTGGATGCTGTCACTAAAGCGGGTTGATACTTTCATTTGTTTTTCTCTCCCAAATAATTAGGCAAATCATGTAACTTATCTAATTACCAGTATAGTAACTCAAATTGCTAAAAGCAAGTTCTTTGTCAGCAAGAGCAGAATGAAGCTTATACTCGCCTGGAAGATGCCGACTAAGCAATAGTACTGCTTTTACACTTTTCTTATAAGTAGCTGGCCCAAGATAGAAGGATGAGAAACTATTATAGATTCCTGGCCAAGAAAAAGAAGAAAGCTGTAGCTTTTACCTTTACAAGGGCTAAGAAAGAGTTTATGCTAAGTCGAGAAACCATTTAAGTTACATGAATGCCCTGCGAGATGGAGGGGAAAATGATCGAATACAGCGATGTCGGGATGACCTATGGAGACAATGTCATCTTGAAGCAGATAAATCTTACAATCAATGACGGGGAGCTTTTTGTCTTAGTCGGCCCCAGCGGGAGCGGGAAGACGACTTTGCTCAGAATGATCAACCGTTTAACAGAACCGACTCATGGCGATGTCTACTTAGACGGCAAAAGAGTCAAAGACCACGACCTGCGCCAGCTCCGCCTGCATATGGGCTATGTCCTGCAGACTAGCAGCCTTTTTCCTAACTTAACGGTTGGTGACAATATCACTATCCAGCTGGAAGAAGCCGGAGTCAAAAAGGTTGAACGAAAGAAGCGGGCCTTAGCATTACTGGCCCAGGTTGGCCTGGAAGGGGACAAGTATATCTCCCGGCTGCCCAAAGAACTTTCAGGCGGCCAGCAGCAGCGGGTCGCTATCGCCCGGGCCATGGCCAGCCAGCCCAAATTGATCTTGATGGACGAATCCTTCAGTGCCTTAGACCCGGTCCTGCGCCGCCAGCAGCAAGAGCTCCTACTTGACCTGCACCGGCAAAGCAAGACCACGGTTGTCTTCGTGACCCACGACATGCAGGAAGCCTTGCGTTTAGGGGACCGGATCGGGGTTATCCAGGATGGCTGCCTGCTGCAAGTCGGCAACCCGGAAGAAATCGTGCAAAAGCCAGCCAACTACTTTGTGGCTGACTTCTTCAAGAGCGCCCGGCCACGGCTGGGCACTATGCTTGAGCTTTTGGCTAGTCCATACGTAAATAGAATTACAGAAGAGAATCTGCCGGAAGTTGAGAAAGTCGAAGAAGTCACGGGATTAGCTGAAAAAGCTGGCTTTTTGCAATTTGCCTACCAGGGAGCAGGTTACCAAATCAAGTCCAGCGACCTGTTGCACTACTTTGGAAAATGGGGGGACTAAGAGATGAGTGAATTGATCAATACTATATCGTCGCACCAAGGGCAGATCTGGCAGGCTTTAGGTGAGCACTTGCTCTTATCCATGGAAGCCCTCTTGCTTTCTTGCTTGATCGCCATTCCTTTAGGGATGCTCCTGGCCCACAGCAAAAGAGCCGGGGAAGTGATCTTCCAAATCACCAGTATCATCCAGACCATCCCCAGTCTGGCCCTGCTCGGTCTCTTGATTCCTTTTGTCGGAATCGGGACGACTCCGGCCTTGATCGCCTTGACTGCGTACGGGATCATGCCAATCTACCAGAATACCTACTCGGCTTTAAGAAATATCGATCCCAACTTGGAAGAAGCGGCCGATGCCTTTGGCTTAAGCCGCTGGAAAAAATTATCCCGCCTGGAATTCCCCATTGCCCTGCCCATAATCCTTTCCGGCGTCAGCA
>NZ_AZCR01000025.1:12966-15922 GCF_001433875.1 Lactobacillus delbrueckii subsp. delbrueckii DSM 20074 = JCM 1012 | reverse complement strand
TTCCTTAGTCATGATTATTGGGACAGCCACGCTGGCTGCCATGATTGGTGCCGGCGGGCTTGGGACCTACATCATGATCGGGATCCAGCAAAACAACAACACCTATATCTTGATCGGGGCTGGTCTGTCAGCTGTCTTGACTTTGGCCATGTCTGGCCTGCTCAAGTTCATGGCCTCATCAAAAAAGCACTTCCGTGTCACAGCCGTCGTCCTGGCAATTTTTGCCATTGGCTTAGGAGTTAGCCAGGCTCCGAAACATTTTACCCCGAAGCAAGAGGAAATCGTCATCGCTGGCAAGCTGGGGAGTGAACCAGACATTTTGATCAACATGTACAAGGACTTGATTGAAAGGGACAATCCTCATGTCAAGGTGACCCTTAAGAACAACTTTGGCGGGACCAGCTTCCTGTTCAATGCCTTAAAGACAGGCAAAATCGACATCTATCCGGAATTTACCGGGACGGTTCTGCAAGGCCTGGCTAAAAAGAAGGTGGCCACTCCGCATGACCCGGCTAAAACTTACCAGCTGGCTAAAAAGCTGATGGCTGAGGAGGACCAGCTGACTTACCTGCCAGCAATGAACTATCAGAACGGCTACGACTTGGCGGTTACGAAGGCTTTTGCCAAGAAACATAATATTAAGAGCTTAAGCGACCTGGCGAAAGTGGACGCTTCCTTAACCGCTGCTTTTGACCCGGACTTTGCCAACCAGCAGGATGGCTACCTGGGATTAAAGAAGGAATATGGCCTGAACTTCAAGGTTAAAACTATGGAACCTGCTCTGCGCTATAAGGCAATTGCCAACGGCAAGGTCGCAGTCGTTGATGGCTATACGACCGATCCCCAGATCAAGCAGTATGACTTAGTCGCCTTAAAGGATGACAAGAGCTTTTTCCCGCCATACCAAGGGGCGCCTTTGCTGAAAAATTCTTTTGCCCAAAAGCATCCCGGCGTCGTCAAAAGCCTGAACAAGCTTGCTGGCAAGATTACTGAAGCTGAAATGCAGGAAATGAACTACAAGGTGACCGTCAAGCACGAGAGCGCCAGCAAGGTGGCCCGCCAGTACCTGAAGCAGCATGGTCTGCTCTAATTATAAAATTGGTAGGTACTTTTTCTGCAAAAAGGCTTGAAAATAGTTAGAAAAGCATTAAAATGTAGATGTGATTACATCCATGAAAGGAGTTGCTCTCTTGACAGAACACTATTTAAACTATGTCAATGGCGAATGGCGGGACTCCGCTGACGCGATTGAAATTTTCGAACCAGCAACTGGCAAGTCCCTGGGTACTGTACCTGCCATGTCCCACGAAGACGTGGACTACGTAATGGACAGCGCCAAAAAGGCCCTTCCAGCCTGGCGGGCCCTCTCATACGTTGAACGGGCCGCATACTTGCAAAAGGCTGCGGACATCCTTTACCGGGATGCTGAAAAGATCGGTTCTACCTTGTCCAAGGAAATCGCTAAGGGCCTCAAGTCCTCCATCGGCGAAGTAACCCGGACGGCGGAAATCGTTGAATACACGGCCAAGGTCGGCGTAACTTTGGACGGGGAAGTCATGGAAGGCGGCAACTTTGAAGCGGCAAGCAAGAACAAGCTGGCTGTTGTCCGCCGGGAACCAGTCGGCCTGGTTTTGGCAATTTCACCCTTCAACTACCCGGTTAACCTGGCCGGCTCAAAGATCGCGCCTGCTTTGATGGGCGGGAACGTGGTGGCCTTCAAGCCGCCGACACAAGGGGCAATCTCCGGTCTGCTTTTGGCCAAAGCCTTCGCCGAAGCTGGCCTGCCAGCCGGCGTCTTTAACACCATTACCGGCCGGGGCCGGGTTATCGGCGACTACATCGTTGAACACCCGGCAGTCAACTTCATCAACTTCACCGGTTCCAGTGCTGTCGGCAAGAACATCGGCAAACTGGCCGGGATGCGGCCAATTATGCTGGAACTTGGCGGCAAGGACGCGGCCATCGTCTTGGAAGACGCTGACTTGGACCTGACGGCCAAGAACATCGTTGCCGGCGCCTTTGGCTACTCCGGCCAGCGTTGTACCGCCGTTAAGCGGGTTCTGGTCATGGACAGCGTGGCTGACGAATTGGTTGAAAAGGTGACTGCTTTGGTCAAGGATTTGACAGTCGGGATGCCAGAAGAGGATGCCGACATCACTCCTTTGATTGACACTAAGTCTGCCGACTACGTACAAGGCTTAATTGAAGAAGCCGCAGAAAAGGGCGCTAAGCCTTTGTTTAACTTCAAGCGCGAAGGCAACCTGATCTACCCAATGGTCATGGACCAAGTGACGACTGACATGCGCCTGGCCTGGGAAGAACCATTTGGGCCAGTATTGCCATTCATCCGCGTCAAGTCAGCTGACGAAGCTGTCAAGATTGCCAATGAATCAGAATACGGCCTGCAAAGCTCCGTCTTCTCACGGAACTTTGAAAAAGCCTTTGCCATTGCAGGAAAATTGGAAGTGGGCACAGTCCACATCAACAACAAGACCCAAAGAGGTCCGGACAACTTCCCATTCCTGGGCGTAAAGAGCTCAGGGGCAGGCGTACAGGGGGTCAAGTACTCCATTCAAGCCATGACCCGGGTCAAGTCCGTTGTCTTCAACATTGAAGGCTAATTTTAAAACAGTAAATTTGACAAGATGTCTGCTTGAGAAAGTCCGCTTTGGCGGACTTTTTTCGTTTTGTAAAAGTTTAAAAAGTATAATTATTTTGTTAGCATTTTTTAAGAAAGAATGGTAAATTAAACAAAAGGATTCGGACAGGAGAGTGCGCTATGCCAATTACTTTAGATAAACAGTTAGCCGCCATTGATGTGTTAAGGCAGGAGAATATTTTTGTCATGGACTCGCAAAGAGCCCGGACCTAGAACATCCGTCCTTTAAAGATTCTGGTGGTGAACCTGATGCCTAAGAAGGCCAACACGGAAGTGCAATTGCTCCGCCACCTGGCC
>NZ_AZCR01000025.1:12533-12936 GCF_001433875.1 Lactobacillus delbrueckii subsp. delbrueckii DSM 20074 = JCM 1012 | reverse complement strand
TGCCCTTGCAGCTGGAAGTGGAATTCCTCTACATGGCCAGTCATAAGTCTAAAAATACTTCCAACGAATATCTGGAAAACTACTACCGGACCTTTGCCAACATCAAGGACAAGCGCTATGATGGGATGATTATTACTGGCGCCCCGGTTGAACAGCTGCCTTTCCAGGAGGTCGACTACTGGAGCGAGCTCTGCCAGCTGATGGAATGGTCCAAGACCCATGTCTACTCCAGCCTCCACCTTTGCTGGGGAGCGCAAGCCGGGCTTTACTATCACTTTGGGATCGACAAGCAGCCTCTGGAAAAGAAGCTGTCCGGCATTTATGAGCAGGAAGTAGTGGGGGCCAGCCCCCTTCTTCGCGGCTTTGACGACTCCTACCGCTGTCCGCACTCCCGCTATACCGC
>NZ_AZCR01000025.1:7696-12498 GCF_001433875.1 Lactobacillus delbrueckii subsp. delbrueckii DSM 20074 = JCM 1012 | reverse complement strand
ATTTACCCAGACCAATTAAAGAAGTGCAGTCTGCAGATTTTGGCGGAGGGGCCGGAAGTCGGGGTTGCAATCGCGGCTAGTGACGACTTGCGGCAGATCTACAGCTTTGGCCATTTGGAATACTCCAGAGACACCTTGTCTGAGGAATACCATAGAGACCTTAATGCCGGTATCAATCCGCTTTTGCCGATTAACTACTTCCCGGATGACGATCCGGAGAAAAAGCCCCGCCTGACCTGGAGTCTGGCCGCCTCAACCTTCTTCAGCAACTGGATCAACTACGCCGTTTACCAGGAAACGCCATACGACCTGGCAGAACTGGACTAAAAAGAATTTGGACAAAAAGAAATCTGCCCCTACCAGGGAGGCAGGGACAGATTTTTTACTTGTGAATAAAGTCTAGAAGCGGTAATTCCGCCGGTCGATTAGGAAGTACTTGTCGTTTTTGGACATCTTGTTCACCAGATGGAAGGAGATGAAGAAAAGGACGGCGATGAAGGCCAGGAAGATCCACTGCCCTTCAGCGGAATTAAGGGAAGCCACGTAGTCGTAGCTACCGTGCAGGGCGGCTGGCACGACGATAGCCAAAACGCGGAAGAACTTGGACCGGATGTTTTTGCCCAGGTAGGCGTAGCCGCGGGCCAAGCCATAGAAGATCCCCATGAAGACGCCGAAGCAGGCGTGGCCGGGAACGGCCGTTACAGCCCGGACTAAGGCGGTAGAGAAGCCGTAGATCATGACGTAGGAGATATTTTCCCAGAGGGCAAAGCCCAGGGCCACGAAGACAGCGTAGACAACCCCGTCATACTGGCAGTTAAATTCCCAGCTGAACCAGGACCGGCGCTTTAAGAAGAAGTACTTGGCTCCTTCTTCAGCGTAGGCAACGATCACGAAGTACATGATGACGTTGTAGATTGGATCTTTTTGCGAGACATAAGAAGTTAAAACGCCATTGGCGATCCATTCAAGGATGCCGGCAATCACCGCTGACCAGATCCCCCCGGTCACCATTTTCCACAAAAGGTAGGGGCTTTCCGGCTCCAGCCGGTCAGATTGGTAAACCTTGATCATTAGGAAGATGGCGGGGATAACCGCGGCCAGGATAAGGAGCCAGTTGTAGATTAAAACTGGTTCTAGGAAGAAGAAAAACATGTTGGACCCACTTTCTATTCTTTGGATATGAATCTAGTTTACTCGCAAGCGGGGCTTTTTTTCAAGAAAGGAACAATAATGATCAAAATATTAGTGACAGGTTTTAACCCCTTCAACCATGAAAAAATCAATCCAGCCATTGAAGCAGTGAAATTGCTGCCAGACGAAATCTCTGGCTGTGAGATTATCAAGCTGCAGCTGCCGACCAGCTACCAGAAAAGTGAGAAAAAGCTGCAAGCAGCTGTTGAAAGAGAAGAGCCAGACTTTGTCTTAAACGTGGGCCAGGCCGGTGGCCGGGCCTGTTTGACTCCAGAACTAGTCGCCATCAACTATGATGATTGCCCGGTCGCGGACAATGACGGGGAAAAGCGGGAAGGACAGGCGATTGATCTGGAGGGCCCAGCGGCTTACTTTACCCAGCTGCCGGTTAAGGAAATGGTCAAAGCTATTAAAGCGGCGGGCATCCCGGCTGAAGTGTCGACCACGGCCGGCTGCTTTGTCTGCAACCATGTCATGTATTACGCGCAGAGCTTGAGAAAAGAACATCCGGGGATGCAGGCGGGCTTCATTCATATCCCTTTTTTGCCAGAGCAGGTGGTCAAGCGGCCAAATCAGCCATCAATGGCTTTGGAAACAATCGTGACCGGATTAACCGCGGCAATTGCTGCATTTTTTCCGGACGGGGACTAGGAAGAGTTAAATTTTTGGGAAAATAACGGCAAAAGTTTGGAAAACAAGGAAATCGCTGTCATCGGCATAAAATCAGCTTTCACGCTTAAAATGGTGCTATAATAATCTTAAGTAAAAAAGCGCTTTACAGAAAGAAGGCTGGTTAAAATGAGAAGCACGGAAGAAACCATGTTGATGGACACCATGATTGCCAATGGCGTCAGCAACAAGATGACCGAGCAGGCAACTGGTCTTGCGGCTCCAAAGCCGGTGCAAAAGAAAAATGCAGCTAAGCTGGAGACGCGTGACATGCTGCTGGCCAACGGGGTCGACGAAGAAATGGCCGACTTGGCGGCAGATCTGTAATTTAATTGAATAGTTTAGACCTGGCTTTCTTAGCCAGGTCATTTTTTTGCAATCGCCCAGGCTACCTCAAAAGGCTGGTAAATGATAAAATCAACTGGTGAGGAATGCATATGACACAATTTATTGAAAAAATTTCAGCCTTAGCCAAGGAATTTGCTGATCCGGAACTGGACCGGCAAGTGCAAGAGATCAAAATGATCGATGAGTGCGTATCTAGCCAGCGGATGCTGCTGTTCGCGCCAGACCGCTTAGGCATCAGTGATGACCGTTTTGCCGAGCTGACCTGGGAGCTGCCTGACAGCCAGATCAAGGACCTGCGGGCATTAAACAACCTGCTGAACAATGTCCGCCAGTACCTGTCCCTGGAATATGGGATCTGGTCACTGCCAAACATGGAGACGGCCCAGCTTCTTAAAAACGAATTAGGTATTGAGACAGTCCTGGAAGTTATGGCTGGCAACGCCTACTGGTCTAAGGCCTTGAGCGAGGCCGGGATTCAAGTCTGGGCCACGGATTCTTTAGAATGGTCCAAGAGCTCAAAGACCGGGAAGAAGCCTTTTTACCCAGTTGAAAACCTGCCAGCTGACCAGGCAGTCATGAAGTACGCGACCTGCGACATGATTCTCTGCTCCTGGGCGCCGAATTTTGGCCAGGCGGATTTGGAACTGATCGCTGCCAAGCAGCACTACGCTCCAGCTGCCCGCCTTTTTTTCATCGGGGAAAAAGGGGTGACCAATTCCCCGGAATTCTGGACCAGAAAGTATTTCGCCAAATCAAGCGAACTGAGAAAGATTAACCGCAGCTTTAAGTCCTACGACTTTATCAAGGAAAAGTTTATTGAGGTGAGCTGATGAAAAGGTACAAACTGTTTGTTATTTTGTCCACCTTTTTCCTCTTCATCATGATCGGCATCGTCTACTCTAACATGCAGTCCCAGCTGGCTGACCAAATTCTGCAGGCGCAGGGGATGAGCATGGAGGCCCGGATCGTCAAGCCGAAGAAGACCATGACAATTGCCTCCTTCCTTAAGTGGATCAAGAAAGAATTCCCTAAGGAAAGCATCCAGATGCAGTTCAAGAGCAAGGAGGACAAGAACCAGGTCTTGATCTGGTCACAAAACCGGGACCTCAACTACTTCCCTGTTTCCAGTGGCCGCTTTTTCAGTGAAGATGACTTTAAAGGGCAGGTCACCATCGCGGCGGTCTCCCCATCTTCAGCGGCTGCCCAGATCAAGACCCAGGGCAATACTTACTTGATCGCCAACGGCCAGTACTATTCAGTTGTCGGCAGCCTTAAAGCTGTGCCATACCAGTCCAGCAAGGCCTACTACTTGACGACGGGGGTTAAGCAGGAAACCGGGCAAAGCCGGATAAACCACTTTACCTTGTACGTGGACGCCAGCAGCCAGACGATCGGCAAGATCGCCAGCCACTTAAAGAGTGAGACCTATTGGCCGGACTTCGTCAAGCGGGGCCGGCAAAGAAGATTGACGCTTCTCATGCCAGAAGCCCTATTGATCCTCTTTTTGCTGGGCGTGGGGGTCCTTTTGATGGGTCTTATTGCCTGGCTTACTTGGAAAGAAACTGATTTGAGCCATGTTAAGGGAGACCTGTTGCCCAACCTCCTCTTGAACCGGAGCGGGCGTTTTATCGTCTTTATGGTCCTGGAAGCTTTTGCCTCCTACTTCCTCTTGGTGTGGAAGGCCTACTACAGCAACCAGAGCATTTTAGGCCTGCTTTTGCTCGGGACAGTCGTGGTTGAACTGGCAGTATATGTTGGAATGATGGTTTATATGTACAGAAAGGGGAAACAGGCGGATGATTGAGATCCCAGACCAGTTTAAGGAGAAATTTATGGGTCTGCTTGGCCAGGAAGAAGCCGGCAAGCTGCTTGAGTCATTGGCTGAGCCAAGCAAGAAGGCTTACCGGATCAATAGTTTGAAAAAGGGAGCAGTGGTATACCCGCAAGAAGAGGCGGTGCCCGGCATCCCTAACGCTTATTACGGTGAAGTCTCCGGCAAGGACCCGGAATGGACAGCTGGCCTGGTTTACTCGCAAGACCCGGCAGCCATGTTCCCGGCCCAGGCAATTCCAGTTAAGCCAGGTGACAAGGTTTTGGACTTATGCGCGGCTCCCGGCGGGAAAAGCACGGCTTTAGCCCAGAAGCTGCAAGGTGAGGGCTTATTGGTAGCCAATGAAATTTCGCCGTCCCGGGCCAAAATTTTGCGGGAAAACTTGGAGCGGTGGGGCATTTCTAACGCTGTCGTTACGAACTGCGACTCTTTTGCCTTGAGCGCCCGTTTCCCGGGATTTTTTGACGCGATCTTAGTGGACGCGCCATGCAGCGGGGAAGGAATGTTCAGAAAGAGCGAGGACGCCATCAAGTACTGGAGTCAGGAGAATGTCGACCTATGTGCAGACCGGCAAAGGGAAATTTTGACTGAAGCGGTCAAGATGCTTAAGCCGGGCGGGTATTTGCTCTATTCGACCTGCACCTTTTCACCAGAAGAAGACGAGGGAATCGTCAGCTGGCTGCTGGATGAATATGGCTTCAAGCTTTTGCCAATTGCGGCAGAGAAAGCCGCGCCAGGCCGGCCGGAATGGGGCAACGGGGAT
>NZ_AZCR01000025.1:5953-7666 GCF_001433875.1 Lactobacillus delbrueckii subsp. delbrueckii DSM 20074 = JCM 1012 | reverse complement strand
CTAGTTTAGCAAACTGTGCCCGTTTTTGGCCACAGGATGGTGTTGGTGAAGGGCAGTTTGTCGCCAGCCTGCAAAAGGCAGCTGGCGAAGAAAGCTTTGCAGCTGAAGCAGGAGAAGTTTTTTCTCCGGTCAGAAAAAACGAGGGCAAGAAGAAAAAGGGCAAAGGCAAGAATAAAGGGAATAGAAGCAGCCTGGAGCGGCCAAGCAAGGAAGAGTCCGGCTATATCAGTGAAGCTATAGCCGGCTTTAACTGGCCGGAAAGTCTTGCTTCCTGGCCAAGCCAGATGCTGAAGAGCCAGGATCATGTCTTTGTCCCGGCCCTTGAACCTGAACAATTGAAAGGGATCAAGGTCCTTAACAACGGTCTGGAACTGGGGATTTTGAAGAAGAAGCGCTTTGAGCCGAGCCACCAGCTGGCGGAAGTTTTAGGTCAAGTTGACCAGGAAAGAGTGGTTGACCTGACTGAAGACGAGTATGACCACTACCTGCATGGGGAAAGCCTGCAAGTTGACTCCAGCTTGAAGGGCTTCGTCTTGGTTTCCTGCCGGGGGATGATTTTCAGCTTTGGGAAACTCTCTGGCAAGGGACATCTGAAGAATTACTATCCTAAGGGTTTGCGGCAATAGCGGATTAGCTTTACATAATTTTGATTATGTGAAAAGGAGACAGCATGATGAAGGTAGCCCTGGTTGGGTGTTCAAATCCCTTAAAAGCAGCATATCGGCCAGTTGTTGACCAGCTGGTAAAGATCTTGGAAGACCGGGGACTGGAAGTCATGGTCAGTCAATTTTTGACCGATGATACATTAATCGGCCGGGGAGAAAAGCGGGCAAGGGAACTGGAAAGTTTCTTCCTGGATCCAGAGATGGCGCATATTTTTGACATTTCTGGCGGTGACTTGGCCAATACGGTTTTAGGCCACTTGGATCTGGAGCAGATCAAGGACAGCCAGGCGGTCTTTTACGGCTACAGCGACTTGACGACGATCTTGACGGCCCTGGCCAAAAACGGCAACCAGGCGGTCAACTTCCAGCTGCGCAACTGCCTGGTCAACAAGGATTTGCTGAAGAGCGGCTATTTTGACCGCCTGCTGGCAGGTAAAGAAGCAGCAAAAGAGCTGGATGAACTAGAAGTGACTTTTGTCCGGGGCAGTGAAATGGCAGGGCCAGTTTACGGGGGCAACCTCCGCTGCCTGCTGAAACTGGCGGGGACGCCTTACTGGCCCGATTTTACTGGCAGTATCTTGTTGCTGGAGGCCTACCGGGGTCAGCCGGAGCTGGTAGCTAGTTTACTTGAGCAATGCTGGGAGACCGGGATTTTTAACCAGATCAGCGGCGTTTTACTGGGGACATTCAGTGAGCTGGACAAGTTAAAGGAAAGCCAGTTGCCAGAAGAAATTCTCCTGGACCTGCTACCAACAAATCTTCCAATCGCCAAGACTGAATTTATTGGCCACCGGCCGGATGCTAAGGCAATAAGGTTGGGGCAAGAGTGCGTTTTCAAGGAAGTTGGCGTATAATATAAGTATAAAACCGCCCGCTAAGCCCCGTAGAAATCGGGTGATTATGATGCTTAGCGAGAAGATTATTGATTTGTTTGCATGCTTTGTAGCATTCGGTGTATTTGCAATTGTCGTTTCTATCTATCCAAAAGAAATGTTTGCATTGTTGATCGCGACTGTTCTTTTGATCGGCATTTATGCTGTAGCTAAGG
>NZ_AZCR01000025.1:3912-5922 GCF_001433875.1 Lactobacillus delbrueckii subsp. delbrueckii DSM 20074 = JCM 1012 | reverse complement strand
TGATTAAGGACTGGTTGAAACACAACCATCGTTTTGGGGTATGACGGGCGGAAAATAAGCGCGGGCTGGATTTATGCCAGACCGCGTTTTTATTTTGAAGCGGAGAAGATTATGGAATACGAATACAGACTGGTTGACGACGATAAAGATGGTTATGGGCCGCTTGGGAAGGATTATGTAGCGCATGTGGACCTGCCAGCTTCGGTTGAAGGGGCTTTTTTCCGCCTGCTTAAGGAATATGGCGGCTCTGTCCGCCAGGCTAACCCGGCATATAAGAGCTAGGTTGAGGTGAAAAATGAACGTAGAAGAAGAGATTTTTGCTAAAAGACAGTGCAGGTTTAATAAACTGGCCGCCTATGGCTTCAAAAAAATGGTGATGACTATTATCTTGAAGTTCCCTTGAAAAGTGCTAATTTCCTCGCAAAAATTAGAATTTCTTCAGCTGGTAAGGTCAGCGGTAACGTCTATGATCTTGATACCGGGGAGGAATATCTTTTACTCCGCGTTGAAAGTAATACGGGCAGCTTCAGCGCCGTAGTCAAGACGGAATACAGGACGATTTTGCAGGATATTGCCGGTAAATGCTTCATCAAAGCCCAGGCAGACCGGATCAAGGATGAAATTAAGGCCTGCTACGGTGATGAGCCGGATTTTCCTTTTAAGAAATTCCCGGACTACGCTGTCTTCCGTAATCCCCAGAACCGGAAATGGTATGGCTTGCTGATGGCTGTGCCTCTAGGCAAGTTGACAGGTGATGAGAAAGACCAGCAGGAAGCCGCGGTACTTAATTTGAAGCTGGCTGAGGAAAAATTGCCTGCTTTGCTGAAAAAGGCGGTTTTTTCCCGGCTTATCACATGAATAAGCAAAACTGGCTGTCAGTTCTGCTCAATAATGATCTGCCAGATGAAGAAGTTCTGGCCATGCTGGACGAAAGCCGGGCTTTTACTGAGAGAAAGAAGTAGCAAGATGGATCCTAAACTGCATGACTACACGGTTTTTGACTTGGAAACAACTGGGAAAAAGATCATCCAAATTGGGGCATTAAAGGTCAGAGACGACCAAACCGCAGCGAAGTTCTCAACTTATGTTGACCCCTTGGAAAAAATTAATGATTACGTCTCTCATCTGACCGGCATCAGCAATTACCAAACTGACGCCGCTCCCTTGATTGATGAAGTTATGCCAGACTTCTTGGACTTTGTCGGCGACGATACCTTGGTTGGCCACAATATACTTAATTTTGACTGCAATTTTTTGGCCGATAACGGCTATCCGGTGGCTAATCCGAAACTGGATACCTTGCTTTTGGCCAATAGTTACAAAAAGCGGGGTCTTTTTGCAGATCCTATCCCTAACGTCAGACTGTCGACTCTGAAGGAATACTATGGGATCAATATCAACTCCCACATTGCCATTAGCGACTGTATTACCAACAATATCGTTTACCAGAAACTCCGCGACGGCGATTTAGCTAAAGCCACGGAAATAATTGATTTTACCCCCAAGCAGGTTGCCTCCCGCCTGGCTGGCCAGCGTTTTGTGATTACCGGCCACCAGATATGAGCTGACCAGTTTGATTCAAAGCCACGGCGGCAAGGTGACCGGCTCGGTGTCCGGCGTGACTGACTACTTGCTAAAGGGCAAGCTGGATCATGTCACCGGCAAGTGTAAAAAAGCTGCTGAAAAAGGGACGGCAGTGATCGGCTATGAGGACTTAATGTTGCTTTTAGCAAAAGGAGCCGGTAGCTTGACTATGACGGTTGCTGAATATACTCAGATGCTGGCCGGCATCATCTTGGTCGGCCTCGGTTTTGGCCTGCCCAGCATCGTTTATCAAAATGACAAGCTGGCACCAGCCTACCAGGTCTTAATCCACATGGGAACCGGCTGTATGACCCTGGTCAGCTTTTGGACTGGCTGGATCCCGGTTAAAGCCGGCTTTTGTCCGGCCTTCTTGACTATTGCCGGTGAAATCTCCGTTGCCTTTATCGTCTGGCTGATTTTTTACCA
>NZ_AZCR01000025.1:0-3893 GCF_001433875.1 Lactobacillus delbrueckii subsp. delbrueckii DSM 20074 = JCM 1012 | reverse complement strand
CAGGAAAAGAAGCTGGTCCGGAAGATGAACGACCGGATCAAGCAACTGAAAAAGTAACAATTAGGCAAGATTGGAAGAAATTCCAGTCTTTTTTCGTATAAACAAGAAAGTTGAACTTGTAAAAAATAAGTAGTATTGTTTGTATATCTTTTAGATTCAATCTATAGAAATGTGAGCTAATGCAATGAAAAAATACGACTACATTATCATTGGCAGCGGCCCGGCGGCTAACCACCTGCTCTTCAAATTAGCAAGAACTGACCGGACTGCCCTGGTCATTGAGAACAACTTGTGGGGCGGAACCTGCCCGAATACCGGCTGCCAGCCAAAGATTTTTCTTGAAGGCGCCGTCCGTCCGGTCTTGAACACATATTATCTGACCGGCAAGGGAGTAAAAGCAGCTGCCCAGCTGGACTGGAAGAATTTGATCAAGCGCAAGAAGGAGATCTGGGCAGAATTTCGTGCAGAAGAGCGGTCCAGCATCGAAAGCGACCAGGTGGATACTGTCTTTGGCAGCGGGGTGATCACTGGTCCGCATACGGTTGCGGCAGCTGGCGAGGAATATGAGGGCACAAATATCGTCATCGCGACGGGTCTTCTGCCTCACCACTTGGAAGTGCCGGGTAGTGAGTATGCCATTAGCAATGATGAGTTTTTTGACTTGGATGAATTGCCGAAAAAAGCGGTCGTCATTGGGGGCGGCTATGTTGCCCTGGAACTGGCTACAATCTTGCAGGCAGCTGGTAGTGAAGTCACGGTCTTGCAGCACTCTGAGAAGTTGCTGAGGCCTTTTGACCAGGAATATGTCGAGAAATTGACGGAAATAATGGAAGAGCGCGGCATTGTGATTCATCTGAACACGCCAGTTAAGTCAATCGCCAAAAATTCTGCTGCTTATGAAGTAACTGCGGAAAATGGACAAAAGTTTGAAACTGATCTGGTAATCGACGCCTCTGGCCGGCGGCCTAATGTAAACGGCCTGGGCTTGGAAAAATTAGGGATCAAGTTTGATCCGGTCAAGGGTGTGGCGGTCAATGAGCACTTGCAGACCAATGTCCCGAGTATTTTTGCCGCCGGGGATGTCGCTGACAACGGGCAGATGAATCTGACGCCAGTTGCCTGGGTCGACTCCTACCACATTTATGATTTTGTCGAAAATGGCCTTACTGAAGGAATTAAGTACCCGGCCGTAGCTACCAGCACCTTTACCTACCCGCAAGTCGCCCAGGTAGGCAAGCGGGAAAGTGAAATGGTAGAAGGCGATACGGTTAGAAGAATGAAGCTGGGGTCGACTTTTGCCGCTTTGGGCGAAGGCGATGAAGAGGCGGAATTAAAGGTCATTTTCAACAAGAATGGCGAAGTGGTCGGCGCTTCAGAAATCAGCATCAATGCCGGAGAGGACATCAATCTCTTCGCCCCGCTGATTGGCAAGAAGGATCCGGCAGAATTTGCCATGAATAATTTGGGCTTCGCCTTCCCGACTTTAGCCAACAAATTGGACGTTCTCTTCCGCTAGAAGTTGACAGCAAGTTGAAATTTGAAAAAATTGAATTCGAGCAAAGGTTTATCCTTTGCTTTTTTCTTTGCCCACGGATTGAATTTTAGCTGTTTTTGCAGATTGTTTTGCCTGTAAAAAGCCCGTCAGACCGGGCTTTGTCAAGGGTGACCAGCGGCTTTTTCCTTTAGGAAAAATCTGCTTTAATCAAAACTGAGCTTCGAACATTTGGTCGAGTGATGAATGTGAAGACAGAAAGGAGAATGAGATGACGTATTCAATTCAGCAGATCCGGTAGGGCTTAGAGAAAGCTGGCTATGTGGCTAATGACGAAATCACGACTGCGCCAGAAACCATGAGGAATTTGCAACTTAAAGGCGGGGATGTCCTATGGCGAACTTACAGAAGTATTGCGGAAGGTGCCAACCATTGGCGTCTATTCAGACTATAGTAAGCCATTAAGAGAATACAAGGCTAAGCAGGGACAACAGCTGAACAAGAGGACCATTATGCTCTGGATGGGGGATGCCAGAAACAACTACTTGCCAAGCGAGGAAAAGATCTTCAAGGATTTGTGCCGACGGGCGAAGAAATGCTAATGGCTTAATCATGAAGCTAAAAGCAAATGGAATAGCGGAGACTCAGTCATCGGCAGATATACCCCATATGTCAGTGAACTGGCTGAGGTTACCAATACGGCCTCTTTGATCAAATTTTTGTGCGAATTACAGAATTGAGGATGAAGATGAAAGAAGAAAGCAAAGTCTTAACAGAAAAAGAAACTGACCAGCTGGTCAGCGACTTCTTTGAGAATTATGATAGCTACTTTGACCGGCCATATTACATGGATGTGCTGGCCCAGCCCCTGGCTAAGCAGTATCTCCGGCCGAGCAGCTTAAAGGTTTGCCTGGCTTACCAATTGCTGACTAAGGAGTGGCTGAAAGCCAAGCTTGAGGAAGAGTCTTTCCATGATAACGGAGAGAAGGAGCGGATCTACCTGGAGCCTGGCAAGCTGAAGAATCATTTGCCTAAAGAAGATTGGGATCTGGCCAGCGACTACCTGTTTCCAGGAGACAAGCAGGCTTACATGGAACTGACAGCTGATAAAAAGAAACTTCTCTTACCAAGCAACAAGCGCCAGCAGCTTCAGCACTTTAAGACAAGTTTGGCTAATTGCCAGTCCTGGCAAATGCTGCTTTACCATATCGAGGAAAATCATGCTGACCTGTCGGTCAATTGGCATTTCAAGAACCAGTCCAAACTGGAAGTGACTTTGACGGGGAGAAAGGATCACGAGCATGCTTTTGCCTTAAAAGAGCCAGAGGCGATGGACGAGGAGTATGATAAGTTTTTAGCAAATTCGAAGAAGAAAGAGGCGAATTACAAGAAAAAGATCAAAGAAAAGGTTGCTGCTTCCAGCCTGCGGGGGAACCTGTTAGCCCGGGCAATTGCCCAGCTTGCTTTGAGAAATGAGACGCGGATTACGCCAAATAACTGTCTGAAGATTCTGCGGGGTTTGTCTTATCCGGATTATGACGCTATCAACCACAGCGACTATGACAGACATTTTCGCTTTCTGCCAAACCAGGAGATTCTGCAGGTAATTGAGGCGATGCAAAAAGACGGACTGATCGCGGCTGAGGAACGCATTTATTCTGACTATCATGTCTATTACCTTGAATTGGTGCCAACTGATTTGACTGAGGAATTTCTGAATGCGGAAGCAGCTGAAGGGTCAGATCTTGCCTTGCTGAAGGAACTTAATGAGTCTGCAGATAAGACTGATCTTTCCGCTTTTAACGTTGTTAAATTAAGCCAAGAACTTCTGCAGCATCCCGCCCTGGCTTGCGTTGACCAGGGCTATCAAGCCTTTATCGACCAGCATGACTTGGCAAGAGAATACCTAAAAACCCGCCTGCAGCTGACGACCAGCAAGTTTACCAAGAAGTATCTCCGCCTGCTTTTAGAGGGGGATGCAGAAAAAAGCATCCCTGGCCAAGCGGTGAATGCTTGATTGGGGATGCTTAGTAATTGGTATTTAATTCTATTTCCTTGGGGGGTGTGATTGTTAAAAAGTATTAATTTCATCCAGTACAAAATAGTAATATTTCTTACCAATTCATGATGTAATGCCAGTATTATCAAAAGATTGGAAGGAAGAAACGATGAGCGAATACATGTCCATATCAAAAGCAGCTGAATATCGTAACGTTGCCAAGTCAACTCTCCGCAATTGGGAAGCTGAGGGATTGATTACGCCGCTTAGAACTGCCTCCAATCAACGTCGCTACACTAAAGAAATGCTAGATAAGGTTCAGCAAGGCAATATGAAAGCAGCTAAGCCTAAGAAGCTGCTGACCATCGGCTATTGCCGGGTTTCTTCTGGCCATCAAAAAGA
>NZ_AZCR01000024.1:16797-20263 GCF_001433875.1 Lactobacillus delbrueckii subsp. delbrueckii DSM 20074 = JCM 1012 | reverse complement strand
TTTTGTGCTCTGATCCAGTGAAAACGATTTTTCTTACTGGATCGGAACAGTGTTCAGTTTAATTTTACAATCGGCGAAAAAATAAAAACTAAAAGTAAAATCAAATCTAACTTATCTAAAACGCCAATATTCTTATAGTCTGACCAGCTGGGCAGCCGCGGTTAAGCCCCCGCCAAAGCCGGCCAACACGACCAGGTCGCCCGCCTGCGCCTTCCCCTCTTCTGCCAGCCCGGCCAAGAGAATGGCTTCACTGGCGGCTGAGGTATTGCCGTATTCGGCAATATTGCAGGGGAACTTTTCCTCTGGCAAATCCAGCCTCCTGGCTACCTGCTTGATGATCCGGTAGTTGGCCTGATGCAAAAGGAAAAGGTCGACTTCCGCTAAACCCACGCCTGCTTCTTCTAAACAGGCGGTGATTACTTCGGGCACCTTGTGGGTGGCAAATTTGTAAACCTCCCGCCCGTTCATCTTGAAGGGGGCCAGGCCCGTTACCGGACCGGGAAAGGGCTGCGGGCTGGTCTGGCCAGCTGACAGGAATTTGGCCAAGTGGCCGTAGCTTTTCAGCTGGCTGGCCAAGAAATGCGGCTCAAGCGCGTCATTTTTGACCAAGACCCCTCCGGCGCCATCCCCGAAGAGTACAGCCGTCGTTCTATCCTGCCAGTCAACCAGCTTGGACAGGGTTTCTGCCCCGATTACCAGGGCCATCCCGCCCGGCCGCCGCAGCATTTTTTCCGCCACGTCTAAAGCATAGACGAAACCAGAACAGGCAGCTGACAGGTCAAAGCAGGCCGCGTTTTCCGCCCCAACCGCTGCTTGAACCAGGGCCGCCGTGGCCGGGGTATAGGCGTCTGGCGACATGGTCGCGACAATGATCAGGTCAACCCCTGCCGGATCCTCGCCAGCCAGGAGCTGCTTGGCCACCTGGATGGCCAGGTCCGAGGTGTTTTCCTGTTGACTGATCCGCCGGCTGGAAATCCCGGTCCGGGTCTTAATCCACTCGTCACTGGTCTCCATGATCTGGCTCAAGTCGTCATTACTGACCGCAAATTCGGGCAGGTAACGGCTGCTTTTTGCAATTCTGGCGTAAGTCAAGGCAAACCTCTTTCCTGTTCAAAACTATAATTTTATCGACATGTACAAAGTATAGTCCTCGCCTAAAAAATGTCAATACTATTCACGTATTGTATAGTCTACAAAATCCTTATAAGGCTAGTATTCATAAGGGCTTTTAGATAGCAAAAAACTTTTATTTTTTTGCATCACTGGCCTATGTATAGCTTTTTCTTTTTTGCTTTTTTACTGGCAAAAAGAAAAGACCCGGAGGCATTTGCTCCGAGTCTGTCGACTAAGTTATTATTTTTAAAAAATCTTATGCTATTTTTCCAGCCGCTTGTGCTCTATCCGCTTCCTGGCCTCCTGCAGCTTCTCCTGCTTGCTGTTGATGTTTTTGACCCCCAGGATATCCAAAAAGAAAGTAAAGATCGGGACACTGACGATCAAGCCCCAGGTGCCGAAGAAGTGCTCGCCAAAGAGCAGGACCACGAAGGTGTAGAAGATCGGCAATTCCGTCTTGCTAGACATGAATTTCGGATTCAAGATATAGGTTTCCAGGGTATGCAGGACAGCGATCATGATCAAAATGTAGGTCACGTCCTGGATCCCGCCGACCGTATAAGCCACCAGAGACAGAGGGATCATGGAAATGATCACCCCGGCCACCGGGACCAGGCTGCAGATGAAGACCATGAGGCCCAGGGCAAAAATCTGCGGCATCTTCATGATGGCCAGGCAGACAATAGTCAAAGCCGTGTTGCAGACGGCAATCAAGAACTGGGCTTCCAGCACCACCCCGAAGGTATTGGTAAACTTGCGGCCAAAGTAGGCAATGTCTTCAAAAAGCCAGCCAAAGAGGTCGGACTTCAAAAAAGACTGGCTGAAGATCTGCATTTCTTTTAACTCAATTGTGTAAAAGAAGCTCAAGACCAGGGCCATGACAAAGGACATGGTGACTGACCCGAAGCCCTTCAAGGCCGCCGTCAGCGCCGTTAAGCTGCTCTTGACCTGGCTGGAAATCGTTTTTTCAGAGACATACTTGTGCAGCTGGGTCATCAGCCAGCCCACGTCATTGGTCTGGTAATAGTTGATCACCGACTTGGTCATCTTGGTCACCTGCTTGACCAAAACCGGGACATAGTAGCGTAGGGCAAAGTAAAGCAGGACGACAATCAAGAGATAGGTCAAAGCGACAATCAATTTGTCAGAAACATGCTTGAATTTCCCCTGGACGAACCTAACCAGGTGAACGATCAAGTAGGTAAAGATAAAGGAGAGCAGGATCGTGTTCATCATCGCCCGCACATAGTACAGGGCCAGAATGATCATGACCAGGACCGTTGCCCGCCGCAAGTGAATGTTGTTTTTAAATCTGTTCCATAAACTGGCTTCCATAGTGCCTTCCCCAACTAATTAATTTCCGGAAAAATTATTTTGTTTATTGTAAACTTTTTCACCAGAAAAAACAAATCAGAAGGCACCGCCGCCGCTGCCGCCCCCAAAACCGCCGCTGGAGGCGCTGGAGGCCGAAAAGTTGCCGCCTGAGCCAGCTGAAGACGAAATCGCCTCATCAAAGCTGGAGGCAAAGGCCCCGTAGCTGGCACCGGCATAGTAGTAGGTCCAGTAAGGGTCGGCCGCGATCTCTTCCGGGAATTCCAGCTTCAGCTGCTTAAGGACCTTCTTGGCCAGGCCAAAAGCAATGGCATAAGGCATGACCTGCTCCCACAGGGTCAGTTCCCCGATGTCGCGCAGCTTGAACTGGCCAATGTCATCCAGCATGGCTTCAAAGCCTAAAGCCTGTTCAGTTGCCCTTGCCCCCTTTTCCGTCAAGTCGGAGAAGTGGTGCAGGCGCAGGCGGGCTAGACCAAAGGTAGCCAGCACCCAGAGGATGGCGGGCAGGAGCCAGAATGTGTATTTGTCATAAAGGAAGAAACAGACGACGATGGCTGCCACTGAGACAAACATCAAGCCCAGAGTATAGAGGGATAATAGCTCCTCCCGGTCCTGCAATTTCTGGTCAATGTAGCCCTCCTTGATTAGGGCCTTTTGGCTGGCCTCCTGCCAGTTCTTGTAACTGGAAGTAATCTCCTGGCTGCCGCTATATTGCTTTAAGTCCTTGTTGCTGAAACTTTGCCCGTTGCCGACCTTTTTGAAAAGCCTATTTAAAAGCGGCAGGTCACCCTTGTACTTGCGGGTCTTGGCATAAGTGAAGTCCTTTCCCTTCTTGCCTGTCTTAATGGTAATTTCACCCCGGCCGGCCCGGAGGGCGATTTCTCCGGCCAAAGCCTTGCCGTCCGGGTCTTTCTTGGTCACCAGGATCTGGGCCGTGGTCGGGCTGAAGGCGGGAATTTCAAAATTGTGGCCAATTTCTTTCTTGGCCTTGACCGGGCTGCCCGACTTTCTGCTCTTGATA
>NZ_AZCR01000024.1:2466-16776 GCF_001433875.1 Lactobacillus delbrueckii subsp. delbrueckii DSM 20074 = JCM 1012 | reverse complement strand
TGATAAAGACCGGCAGATAAAGGAGCGGTGATAAAGCAAAAAGAGCCAGGCCGATCAATTCATAAACGTTGTGGCGGGCCTTTTTTGCGGCAGTTTCCTTAGCCAGCGCTTTTTCCTGGTCCACGACTTTAGCCGCGATTTCTCCGGAATGGTGCTTTTTATTCTGGCTGACTAAACTGTTTGGAAAAAGCAGGTGTAGCTCCAGAAAAGTCGCCTCCGGCAAAGTGGCTACTTCCGCTTTAACCAGGCCCTTTTCCTTGTCAACGGTCAAATGGCCGTTAGCATTGACATGGGCCCAGCCTTTCAAGAAGGACAGCTTTTTGTCCTGGAAGCGGACAGTCGCCGTGACATTGGAAATCTCTTTATCCCAGCCGTCCCCGACAATCTTGAAGTTCAGTTCAGAAGCGTCCTCGTAGCTGTCAACTGCTCCAGAAATCTTGTAGCGGTAAACCACCTGGACCTTTCCATCGTCAACATGGTGGTAAACCTTGAACTTGTAGGAATTACCGTCTTTATTGAAGTGGTAGACATTGCCGCTGTCCGCCTGGTTGTTTAAGGCCGGCTTGACCGTCTTTCCGCTGGCCAGGTCCTTGACCTCGACGCTCTGCCCGCTGACCTTCTGTCCGCTGGCTAAGTTCTGAGTGTAATAAACCCCGTTAGCTGAATCGTCAAAGTCATAGACGATCTTCCGGGTCATTGACAAGGACCCGTCAGAATTAACAATTGCCGTGACATCCATCTTGGTCAGGTCATAATCGGCAAAAACTTTTTCCGGTAAAAAAGCAGCCGAAAAGCTGGCCAAAAATAAAGCCAGGACCCAAAGATACTTCCGTTTCATCTTTTTCTCCCTTTCATTTTTCTATTGTTCAGACAAGCTAGGCTGACTGACGCAATTTGAGAATATTTTTTCTTAAAATTATTATAATTCAAGCGGTAATTGCTTGGCACGGAAAACATCAGAATTTATTGATAGAAAACAAGCCTTTCTTATGCTTACAGCCGCCAGGCGTGGTATACAGTATTTACTAACCTGGTCTAATCGACCAAATTGTGTTGGGAGAAAATACAATGCGCAAACCAATGCTGGCCGGCATCCTTGCCGCTGAACTCGCTTTAGTCGGGGCAGCTGTCTTTTATCACCAAAGCCAGGCTGACAAGAGCAGTCAGTCCGCTGGCAGCAGCAAGACTTACAAGGTCTACAGCAAGTCGGAAAAGGCCAAGGCCGACAAGGAAGACGAAAAGTCTGAATCATTAAGCAAGGCTAAAAGCAAGAGCAAGAAGAGCAAAAAGAAATCATCCAGTTCATCCATCTCAAGCTACAGCTATTCCAGCCAGGCCAAGTCCAGCAAGAAGAAGTCGGCGAAGAGCTCAAACAGTTCAAACTCTGACTTTACTTGGGGGTCAACTTACAGCAACTCAACTTACAGCTACTCCAGCCCAAGCAGCTCCAAGAGCTCCACTAAGTCATCTACTTCAACTAGCTCTTCCAGCTATACGCCTAAGAAGAGCAGCACGACCACCAGCAAGTCTACGGCTGACGATGATATCAACACGACTGAAGACCTGCCAGAAGAAACTATCGATAATTCAGATAATTAAAAGTTGGCAAAGAAAAATAGTTCAAGATCTTTTTCGGATCTTGAACTATTTTTTTGCGCTTTTTCAGCTTTTTTATTCTTCGTGGGACTTAACGTCTTCAGCTGCTTCAGCTTCCAGGGAAGCTTCGTACTTTTCAACGCCTTCCTTGGTTGCTTCAGCTACTTCGATGCCCAGGTCGGTCAATTGCTGGTCAGCAACTGGAGCCGGGGCGTGCATCATTGGTTCGCTGGCGCTAGCGTTCTTCGGGAAGGCAATGACGTCACGAATGTTGTCCTTGCCAGCCAAAAGCATGGCAAAGCGGTCCAAGCCGATAGCCAGGCCGGCGTGCGGCGGGAATCCCATGTCCAGAGCGTCCATCAAGAAGCCGAATTGTTCGTAGGCCCGTTCTTTGGTGAAGCCCAGGGCCTTGAACATCTTTTCCTGGATGTCCCGCTTGTGGATCCGGATGGAGCCGCCGCCCAGTTCGTAGCCGTTCAAAACGATGTCGTAGCTGCGAGCGTGAGCCTTGTGCGGATCAGTTTCCAGGAGTTCAATCCCCTTGTCGTCTGGCATGGTGAATGGGTGGTGGGCAGCAATCCAGCGCTCGTCGCCTTCGTCGTATTCAAAGAGCGGCCAGTCAACAACCCAGATGTACTTGTAAGTGTCCTTTGGAATGATGCCAGTTTCCTTGGCAGTTTGCCGGCGCAGGTAGTCCAGGGAGTCACAGCAGACCTTCCATTGGTCAGCGATGAAGAGAAGGAGTTCCCCGCCTTCCAGGCTGAATTCCTGAACCAGGCCGGCCTTTTCTTCCTCGCTCAAGAAGCGGGAAACAGGACCGGAGAAGTCGCCGTCTTCATACTTAACCCAGGCCAGGCCCTTGGCGTGGTAACGCTTGATGTAGTCCTGCATGGCTTCGATCTTCTTGCGGGAGTAGAACTTAGCCCCGCCCTTAACTGCGATCCCGCGGACAAAGCCGCCGTTTTCCAGGGCAGAAGCGAAGACCTTGAAGCCAGAATTGGCAAAAACATTGCCCAAGTCGTGGATCAGCATTTCGTAACGGGTGTCCGGCTTGTCACAGCCGTACTTGTCCATGGATTCCTGCCAAGTGATCCGCGGCAGCGGCAACTGTAGGTCGATCCCCTTAACATCCTTCATAACCTTAGCCAGGAGGCCTTCAGTTACTTCCTGGACGCCTTCTTCATCCATGAAGGAAGTTTCCAAGTCGATCTGGGTGAATTCCGGCTGCCGGTCCCCACGCAAGTCTTCGTCTCTGAAGCAGCGGGCGATCTGGTAGTACTTGTCAAAGCCGGCCCCCATCAAGAGCTGCTTGAAGATTTGCGGTGACTGCGGCAAGGCGTAGAAGGAGCCTGGGTAAACCCGGGAAGGAACCAGGTAGTCCCGGGCACCTTCCGGCGTTGACTTGCCTAGGTCCGGGGTTTCAATGTTAATGAAACCTTCCCCTGACAGGTAGGCATTGGTAGCGGTCATGATCTGGGCCCGCATGATCAAGGCGTTTTGCAGGGTTGGCCGGCGCAAATCCAGGTAGCGGTACTTCAGCCGGGTCTGTTCGCTGGCAACCAGGTCATCCTTGATTTCAAATGGCGGAGTTTTAGCCTTGTTCAAAACAGTGATTTCGCTGGCAATGACTTCTACGTCCCCGGTCTTCATGTCCGGGTTCTTGCTGGAACGTTCGTTAACGTGCCCCTTGACTTCGACCACGTATTCCTGGCCCAGAGAAGAAGCGACATCCATCAGTTCCTGACCGGAGTCATGGTTGACCACGACTTGAACGATCCCTTCCCGGTCGCGCAAGTCGATAAAGATCAGCTGGCCCAGGTTCCGGACTCTTTGCACCCAGCCGTAAAGAAGGACGTCTTGGTCCAGGTACTGGCTGGTAATGTTGCCACAATAATCAGTTCTTTTTTTCATTTGCATCATTTTGCTAAAAATCTCCTATTTTTCGATCTTGGAAAGCAGGTTGGCCTTGTCTTCCAAGTCAGTAAATTCCAGGCTAAACTGCTGCCCATCGCTCAAGCGCTTGACGGTTAATTTCCCTTCAGCCAGTTCCTTGGCCCCCAGGGTCACGACATAGCGGGCCCCGACCCGGTCAGCCTTTCTGAACTGGGCCTTGAGCTTCTTCTGGTCAACGTCGTATTGGGCGCTGAAGCCAAGAGAGCGGAGCTGGCGGGCAACTTCCACGGCCTTAATGTCCGTGCCTTCACCGATATTGGTGATGAAGAAATCGATCCCTTGATCTTCAAACATTTCCGGATTCTGCTTGGAGAGAACCAGCATCAGTCTTTCTTCCCCGATCCCAAAGCCGACGGCTGGGGTTTCCGGGCCGGAGAATTCTTCAACCAGGTGGTTGTAGCGGCCACCGCCCAGGACGGTTGACGGGCTGGCCCAAAGAGTCGGGTCGTCAACCATGAATTCAAAGATCACGCCGGTGTAGTAGTCCAGGCCCCGGACCAGGTCGTCGTCGATGACGTACTTAACTCCCAACTTGTCCAGGCTGGCCAGGATCTTGTTGAAGTTTTCCTTTGATTCATCGTCCAGGTAGTCCCTGATTTTCGGGGCTTTCGGCAAAAACTGCTGGTCTTCTTCGGCCTTGGAGTCCAGGATCCGGAGGGGGTTCTTACCCAGCCGTCTTTGAGAATCTTCTGAGAGCTGGTCCTTAACCGGAGTAAAGTAGTCTACCAGGGCATCGTGGTAGGCCTGGCGGACTTCGCTGTCACCCAAAGTGTTGATGTGCAGTTCGCAGTTCTTGACCCCCAGTTCCGCCAGGAGGTCGTGGCCTAGCAAGATAGTTTCAACATCAGCCAGGTAGCCGTTTGAACCAAAGCTTTCCACCCCGATCTGGTGGAATTCTCTTTGCCGGCCGGCTTGCGGACGTTCATACCGGTACATTGCGGCAATGTAGTAGACATTGAAGGGCTTGACATAGTCCGGCCCGTAGATCTTGTTTTCCACATAGGCCCGCACTACCCCAGCCGTGCCTTCTGGCCGGAGGGCGATGTGGCGGCCGCCCTTGTCTTCAAAATCGTACATTTCCTTTTCAACCACGTCACTGGTTTCACCAGATGACCGGGAAAAGAGTTCGTAATTTTCAAAACTTGGCGTTCTGATTTCATGGTAGTTGGCCCGCTTGAAGAGGTCACGGGCGGTTTGTTCCACCTTTTCCCACTGGCCGGACGTTTCCGGGAGAATGTCGACTGTACCTTTTGGTCTTTGAACTCTCATAATTTCACCTTTGTTTCCTTGTTTTGACTAATACAATAAAAAGCACCCTTGAATTTAATCAAGGGCGCTTGAAAACAGCGCGGTACCACCTTTTGCTTGCTGTCATTAACGCTGACGAAACGAACCATTATCTGCTAAAGGGTCACAGCTAGCAGCCATCTGCTCTTTCACCAAACGGGCAGTCTCTAAAAAGGCCGGGCTATCTTCATTCTTTGTCATTGATAATTCTCATTAAATTAAGTTTATCCTGTTTTGCCCTCCTAATCAAGGGCTGAGGGGAAAAATTACAGGTCTAAGACAATGGTAAAAGGACCATCGTTTTCCAGTTCGACCTTCATGTCTGCCCCGAATTCACCAGTTTCCACGGTCAGGCCCCGCTTAACCAGCTCCTGGTTAAATTCTTCCCAGAGCTGGCTGGACTTAGGCGGCCGCATGGCGTGGACAAAACTTGGCCGGTTTCCCTTCTTGGTATCAGCCAGGAGGGTAAACTGGCTGACGGACAGGATCTGGCCGCCGACATCCTTGATACCCAGGTTGGTCTTGCCTGCTTCATCTTCAAAGATCCGCATCTTGGCGATCTTGTCAGCGGCCTTAACCACCTGTTCTTCCCCATCGCCTTCAGCCAGGCCGACTAATAAGAGCAGGCCCTTTTGGATCTGGCCGACGGTTTCGCCGTCGATTCTGACGGCGGCATGGTTGACTCTTTGAATTACTACGCGCATTTTTTCTAAAAATCTCCCTGCTTCCAGCTTAGTTGTCCGTTCGCTTGGTGTCATAAACGTCTGGAATATCCCGCAGCTTGGCCATGATGTCATTCAGCTGGGCGGCATTTCTGACTTCGGCCGTGATGTAGAAGTGGGCAATGTTTTCTTCGTTGACGCTGGCTGAAACATTGGTAATGTTCTTGGTCAAAGCATTCAAGCGGTTGATGACATCGCCCAGCAGCTTCTGCCGGTTGTAGCCAAAGAGCTCGAAGTTGGCGTTGAAGCTGGCCTGCTTGCCTTCGTCAATGCTATTCCATTCAACATCGATCATCCGCCCTTGGGCAGCCGGGTCCGCGCTGACCACGTTCCGGCAGTCAGCCCGGTGGACAGTGACCCCCCGGCCCTTGGTCACGTAGCCGACGATCGGGTCGCCTGGAACCGGGTTGCAGCACTTGGCAAAGTGCATGTCCAAATCTTCCAGCCCCTGGACTCTGACCAAGCTGTCCGGCTTTTTGCCCTTGGTCTTGGCATCGTCTTTTTGCGAAGCGGGCTTTTTAACCACGCTGGAAGCTGCTGCCTGCTGGCCGGCTGACATGATCTGGGCTTCAAACTGCTTCTGCTTTTCTTCTTCCTGCTGCCGGCGCAGGTCGGCCGTCAAACGGTTGTAGATGGATACGGCAGACATGTTGCCAAAGCCGATAGCAGCGTACATGTCTTCGTCGGTCTTGAAGCTGAAGTGGTCCAGGACTTCGTCGATGTGGCTCTTGTCCAAAAAGTCCTTGGCGCTTAAGCCATTTTCCTTGAGCAGGTCAACCAGCTCACTCTTGCCCCGGGCCAAGCTCTCTTTCCGGTCAACATCTCTGAAGTAGCGGCGGATCTTGTTCTTAGCCCGGGAGGTCTTGACCATTTCTGCCCAGTCTCTTGACGGCCGGGCATTGCTTTGGGTCAAGATGTCGACCACGTCCCCGTTCTTCAGCTTGTAGTCCAAAGGAACCAGCTTGTCGTTGACCTTGGCCCCGATGCCGTGGTCACCAACTTGGGTGTGGATGGCGTAGGCAAAGTCCAAGGTGACTGATCCTTTAGGCAGTTCGTAGACTTCCCCTTTTGGCGTAAAGACATAGACCTTGTCGGCAAAAATATCCGAATGAACGGCTTCCATGAACTCGTCAGCGTTGTTGGAATCCTTCTGCAACTCCAGGATTTCCCGGCCGATATCCAGGGCCCCGCCGTCTTTTTCATCAACGCCTTGGAAGTTGCCCCGCTTGTAGGCCCAGTGGGCTGCCACACCGTACTCAGCAACCTTGTGCATTTCTTCAGTTCTGATCTGGATTTCCAAAGGCTTGCCGCCAGGGCCGATGATGGTCGTGTGCAGGGACTGGTAGCCGTTGGCCTTAGGCATGGCAATGTAGTCCTTAAAGCGGCCAGGCATCGGCTTCCACTTGGTGCGAACCGCCCCTAAAACGGCGTAGCAGTCCTTGACCGTTGGCACGATCACCCGGACAGCCAGCAAGTCATATATTTCGTTGAAGTCCTTGTGCTTGTTGACCATCTTCTTATAGGTGGAATAGATGTGCTTTGGCCGGCCGCTGATGTCGTACTTGATCCCTAAAGAATCCAGGGTCCCCCGCAAGTAGTCGATGGCGTCCTTGATGTAGTCTTCCCGCTCACTGCGCTTGGCGTCCATCATGGAGGCAATCTTGTAGTACGCTTCCGGGTTCATGTAGTGGAAGGACATGTCTTCCAGTTCCCACTTGATGGTCCCGATCCCCAGCCGGTCAGCCAATGGTGCATAGATGTCCAGGGTTTCAGCGGCAATGCGGCGCTGCTTGTCCGGGCGCAAATGCTCCAGGGTATGCATGTTGTGCAGGCGGTCAGCCAGCTTGACCAGGATGACCCGGAGGTCTTTCGCCATGGCGATCAGCATCTTGCGGTGGTTTTCCGCCAGGAATTCCTTGTGGGACTTGTATTCGTACTTGTTCAGCTTGGTGACCCCGTCAACGATGAAGGCCACGTCGGCGCCGAACTCTTCCTTAATGTCGTCGTTGGTGACCGAAGTGTCTTCAACCGTGTCATGCAAAAAGCCGGCAGCCACCGTGTCCGGGTCCAGGCCTAAATTGGCCAGGGTCCCTGCTACCTGGGTCGGGTGGACGATGTAAGGCTGGCCAGAGGCTCTGGTTTGTCCCTCATGGGCCCGGGCCGCGAATTGATATGCACTTTCGACAAAGGCCAATTGGTCGGCCGTCATGTATTTCTTGCAGGCGGCCATGACCTGCTCGTGAGTCATTTCAACATACTTTGACATCTAGATCACCAGTTTCCAACATTTAACTAATCAGTACCTGTTATTTTAGCGCAAAAAGTTCCTTAAAAACAAGTCTGAATGCTTGACTGGGCTTACTTATTAAAAAATGTGAGTTTCTTTTGCTTTTATTTTAACGCATTTTAGTCATGCTTGCGGGAAATTGCCAGGCCGATCCAGCGGTCAGCCCGCATCTTAAGGTCGATTTGGAAGCCATTCTCTGCCAGGGCCTGTTCAATTTTTGGCAGCTGCAGGTAGTCGATCCCGGAGAAGATGACCTGGCCGTCTTCGTTTAAGTGGCTGTCCAGCTGCGGAATCAGGTCCAAAAGGATTTCAGCCAGGATGTTGGCTACGATCAAGTCAAACTTGCCGTCAACGCCAGCCAGCAAACTGGTCTTTTGCAATGCGATGTCGTGGATGCCGTTTAAGGCTGCGTTTTCTTTAGCTGCCGTCATTGATTCATCAGAAATGTCCGTGGCCAAAACGCTCTTGGCCCCCAGCTTATGGGCAGCAATGGCCAAAATGCCGGACCCCGTCCCCACGTCAGCGACAGTAAGCGGCTTGACCATGGCCCGTTCAATGCCCAGCATGGCCAGCTGGGTGGTCTGGTGGTTGCCCGTCCCAAAGGCCAGGCCTGGGTCCAGGCGGATGATTTCCTGGTCCTTAAAGGCCGGCTGGTAGTCTTCCCATTCCGGCACAATGGCCAGGTGGCGGGACAAGTTGATGACGTGGTAGTACTTTTTCCAGACAGTGTTCCAGTCCTGGTCAGCAACATAGTCAACGGAGATTTCACCAGGAGCGGTCTTTAAGCCATAGCCCGCTAGCTCAGCCAGCTTGTCCTTGAAGCACTTGACCGTTTCTTCAGGGTCGGTTTCTTCATCAAAGTAGGCAATGAATTCCAGCTCATCGGGCAGGTTTGGGATGTCATCCATGTCAACAACCGTTGAGTCGTGCAGCCAGCCGGCTTGTTCAAAGTCGCTTCTGCGCCGGGCTTCGGTCCCCAGGGCCTTTAAGTCTTCCGTGGCAAAATAAGCCAGGGCGTCTTCAACGTCGTAGCTGCTTTCAATCTTGATCTCAAGTAATTTCATGATTATATCTTCTTTCTTTAGCTTCTTCTCTTAAAATGGTATCATGAAAAGTGGTGATAACAATGTCAAAAAAGAAAAAGAATAAAGACAAATTAGACAAGACCCTGGTGGAAAAGATTCTCGACCAGCATAAAATTGCCTATGAGCAGCACATCAGCGAAATTTCCGAAGACCACGGGGTAGCCCAGGTTGGGACCGGCAAGCCGGTTTTAAGCGGCCACCCGGTTTACAAAACCCTGGCGGTCAATGGCAACAAGACCGGCCCGATTGTCGGCGTGGTGCCTTTGAGCGGCCACTTGGACCTCAAGAAGATTGCCAAGGCTTCCGGCAACAAGAAGTGTGAAATGATTCCCCTCAAGCAGCTGGAAAAGACCACTGGCTACGTGCACGGGGCCAACACGCCGATTGGCATCTACCACAGCAAGAAGTTCCCGATCTTTTTGGATAAGAGTGTCTTAAATGAAGACGGGATCTGGGTGTCCAGCGGCGAAGTGGGCCGCAGCGTCATGGTCAACCCGCTTGATCTGCAGAAACTGGTCAAGGCCACGGTGGCTGACCTGCAGGAATAATACGCAAAAACAGCTTTTACCCTTATTTTTGGGCAAAAGCTGTTTTTTCTTTCTATGTTAATCGGCCCGGCGCCACTTCTTGTCGGTCAAGATTCTGGCGGTCAAGAGGCCGGCAGGCAGGGACATGACCAGCATCAAGGCTTCAGTCATCCAGGTGGCCCCGGCCCCGACATTGGTCAAGGCCAAGAAAAAGATCCCCCGGTACATGTAGAGGCCGGGCACCATGATGACGATGGAAGGCACGGTCAAGGCGATCCGCGGGTAGCCAACCTTTTCCCGGACATAGCCGGCCAAAAGGCCAGCCAGCAGGGCGGCTAAAAAGGCGGCCAAGGGAGCCGGGAAATGGGCGAAGTCAACCAGAGACAAGCGCATGGTATTGGCAAGCGCCCCCACTAGCCCGGCCGCGACAGCCATCCGCCGGTGGGAGTTGAACATCAAAGAGAAGCCGAAGACCCCGCAGAAGCTGGCCAACAGGCGGCAAGCCGTCAAAATTGCTTTAGACAGGTGCAAGGCCGGCAGGTCACCAGGCTTGATCTGCAGAGCCGTAGCCATCACCCAGCCAGTACCAGTCGCGATCAAGATAATGAAGATGGCGTAAGCCATCCGCTCCAAGCCAGACCGCATGTCCAGCTTGGAGATGTCCAGACCGGAAGTAATAAAGGGAAAACCTGGAATAACGAAGAGCATGGCCCCAATGTAGCCGCGCATATGGATCATGTCGACGTTAAAGAGCAAGTGGTCCAGCATGAAAGCCAGGTAGTAGGACAAGCAAGCCGCTGCCACAGCCACGGCAGTCGTAGCGGCAATCGTGATCCGTCTTTTGGCTAAGCTGCCCCGGGCAAACTGGCCCAGTCCCGCCCCGATAAAGGAGCAGATGATTTCAGGAATCCCCCCGCCCAGGAGGAAAATGAAGCCGCCGCAGGCCAAAGCCGCGGCCAGGCTGGATCCCCAAAGCGGATAGCGGCCTTTCATGTGTTCGATTTCCCCTAAGCGGCGGCGGATTGTCTTGATTTCAAAGTCACCGCCGGCTGCTTCGAACTGGCGGACAAACTTTTCCAATTCGTTCAGCTTGGCCATGTTGACCCCGGTGGTTGGCAGGGCCAGGCTTTGGGAATATGACTGGTTGTCGACATCGAAGTAGGTGCAGACGATGGAGATCAGACCGATGTCAGTGCTGCAGGTTAAGTCCAGGGTTCTGGCCAGGGTGTCCATGGCGTCGCGGACCCGCCAGGCCCCAGTCCCGCAGCTCAGCATCATCATGCCGACCCGGGAGATGATCGACCCTTTTTCAATCAAGGTTGCTTCCTTGATCTTGGTCTCGTCATCGCTTTGGAAGAACTCTTCCCACTGCACCCGCATATGGTGGTGGTGAGAGAGGTGGTGGTGGTACTCTTGCTCAATACTTTCGGTTTTCATGTTGACCGTGTTTGCCTTCTTTCATTTTTTTGCATTTCTCAACTTTTTTCATTTTAGCATAAAAAGAGACTGCAATTTCCCGCCCTCCCTAGTTAAGCGTTTGCTATGCAGACTATTTTTATCAAAAAACCGCCCCAGCAAGCTGAGACGGTTAGCTTCATATTTACTTTTGCTTGTATTGGCGGACATAGCCTTCCTGGCCGGCCAAGTACCAGGTACCGTGGTTGGCATCGCTGGTAAATTCTACATTTTCCGGCAGGTTTTCCAAGCCTTCGGTGAAGATGTCTTCGTATTGGCCAACGCCAAGGCGGATTCTTTCCTTGAGCATGCGGGCGTGCAAGGCTGGGCGCAGGCGCTTTTGGTAACCGGCAACCACCTTGCCGCTAAAGAATTCAGCCATGGCGCCAGACCCGTAAGAGAAGAAGCCGATCCGGTCGCCGGCCTCAAGGTTGCCGTTTTCCAGCAGGCTCAAGACAGACATGTAGAGGCTGGCCGTGTAGATGTTGCCGACCTGCCGGCTGTACTTGGCTGAAAGCTGGAAGTTATCGCTGAGGCGCTTGACAGTTTCGTCATCCTGGCCTTCAATGGCAATTTTGTGGGCCTTGTAACCCATCTTGGTGTAAGGCAGGTGGTAGCAGATACCGGCAAAGTCAGAAACTTGCAGCTGCTTTTCTGCAAGGAAAGGCTTGAAAGTGCTCTTGAAGAAGTCCAGGTAGGCATCCCGGCTGTAGTGGCCGTCAACAACGGCAGTGGCCAAGTTGTTCGGCCGCCAGAAGTCATTGATGTTTTCAGAGTGGGAAGTGTGCCCGTCTTCCAGGGCGATAATTGCCGGATTCTCCTTGATCAGCATGCTGATGGCCCCGGCGCCTTGAGTAACCTCGCCGGCAGTAGCCAGACCATAGCGGGCGATGTCGCTGCCGATGATCATGGCCGAGTGGTGCGGGTGGGCCCGGACGTAGTCGCGGGCAACCTGCAGGCTGGCAGTCAAGGCAAAGCAGGCTTCCTTGATTTCAAAAGTTCTGATCCGGGCTGGCAGGTTAAGTGCTTCCTTGACAAAAAGGGAGGCTGACTTTGACTGGTCAATCCCGCTTTCGGTCGCAAAGATCAATAAGCCTAATTGCTCCAGATCAACCTGGTCAAGGTATTCAGCCGTCGCGTTGATCCCCATGGAAACAGCGTCCTGGGTCTTGTCAGCGACCGCCATCCGGTCCTGGCCGATGCCGATCAAAAATTTGTTGGGATCCTGGTTTCTGGCGTTGGCCAGGTCAACCATGTCCACAAACTTATTAGGCGTATAAAAACCTATCTGATCAATACCAATGTCCATTAATTATTGTCCTCGCAATTCTTTCAAAAAATTCTTAGCTGCTGTTTCGCCATACTTTCCCTGGCTAATCATCATTTGATAAACAGCTTCTTTTTCTTCCGCTGCTGCCGGCAGGGTCTGAACCACGTTGCGGCTCTGCAGGCGCATGTGGCCAGCCTGGATCCCCTTGGTGGAGATAGCGTTCAGGGCCGCGAAGTTGTTGGCCAGGGCGACGCTGGCGGTCAGTTCTGCCAATTCAGCTGCTTTTATTTTACCTAAAATGGCATAGCTTTGTCTAATATCAGGCCGCGATGAAATGGAGCCGCCGACTACCCCTAAGGCCAGGGGCAGGGTGACTTGGCCAAGGAGCTTTTCCCCCTCCAGTTTCCAGGAGCTGAGGCTGCGATACTGGCCGCTTTTTGCGGCGTAGGCATGGCAGGCTGCTTCAACTGCCCGGTAGTCATTGCCGGTCGCCAGCATAACAGCGTCTACCCCATTCATGATCCCCTTGTTATTGGTTACAGCCCGGTAAGGGTCGCTACTCCCGATTTTAGCCAGCAGGGCCATCTTTTTGGCCACCTCCCGGCCTTCTGCTAGGTCTCCTTTTTTACTGAGGAGGCTAACAGGAATTGCCACCTTAGCTGTAGTCAGCTGGCTGGGATAGTTGGACAGGATGGCGAAGAGCTTAGCTTCAACACCAGGAAAGTCCAGCATCTTCTGGGCCAGGAATTCCAGGATAGCATTGGTCTTGTTGGCCCCCATGGCTTCAGCCGGGTCAACCAGGGCCAGGAGGTAGACCAGGTCAGCTTCCTGGCGGGCGGTCAGGTCTTTTAAGCCGCCCCCGTGCCGGATCAAGCTGGCAAATTCCTTGTTAACTTCCTTAGTATAGGCCGGGAATTCCTTTTTAAAGCCAGCCAGGGAAAAAGCTTCCGTGACTTCTAAGACGATTTGCCCATAGATGCCGTCGCGCTGGCTGGTCGCTTTTACGCCGCCGGCTTTAGCGAAGACGGACATGCCGTGGTTGGCGGCGGCGACGACGGAGGCTTCTTCAGTCGTCATGGGGATCCGCCAATTTTTGCCATTGACCAGGGCGCTGGTCAAACAGCTCAAGGGGAGCTTGACCTCACCAACCACGTTTTCGCTCATCTCATCCAGACGGGCTAAATCAGCTGCAGGGATATCTTCCAGGGCGACCCCATCTTCTTGCAAAAACTGCCGCCTCTCTTCGGGCGGCAACTGATAGAATTTCATTCTTATGCCTTCTCAATTTCAAAAGCGATGGCCAAGCCGCCCCCGATGCAGAGGCTGGCTATAGCGCGCTGGCCACCTCTTTGCAGCTGGCGGGCAGCGGTAGCCAGAAGGCGGGTGCCGGAAGCGCCCAGCGGGTGGCCTAAAGCGATCGCCCCGCCCTGTTTGTTGACCTTGGCTAAAGGAATTTCCAGGTCGCGGGCAACAGCCAAAGTAGTTGCGGCAAAGGCTTCATTGATTTCAAAGAAGTCGTAATCGGCTACCTGCCGGCCAGTTTCATTAAGCAGCTTACGGATAGCATAGTATGGACCATAGCCCATGAATTCCGGGTCATAGCCTACTTCGGCGTAAGCGCCCAGCTTGGCTAAAGGCGTCAGCTGGTATTCAGCGACTTTTTCCGCGGTAGCCAGGATGATCATGCTGGCCCCGTCGGAGATTGGGGAGGCGTTACCGGCAGTGACGGTTCCGTCTTCAAGGAAGGAAGTTTTAAGACCGGCCAGGGCTTCCAGACTGGTATCCGGGCGAACGTTTTCATCTTGCTTGAGATCTTCAATTTGAATGATTTCATCGGCAAAAAGTCCTTCAGCTTGTGCCTTGACAGCTTTTTGGTGGGAAGACAAGCTGAAGGCGTCAGCGTCTTGGCGGCTGATGTGGTTGCGCTTAGCCACATTTTCGGCAGTAATGCCCATGGATTTACCGGAGAAGGAATCAACGAGACCATCGCTGAACATGATTTCCTTTGGGGCGTTGGTCATGCTTTCGCTGCCGCCGACAGCAACCAGGCCCAGGTCACCGATTAACATTTGGGCTTCAGCCAGGCGGGCAGCCTTGAGGCTGGAGCCGCAGACTTCATTGATGGACA
>NZ_AZCR01000024.1:1962-2424 GCF_001433875.1 Lactobacillus delbrueckii subsp. delbrueckii DSM 20074 = JCM 1012 | reverse complement strand
GTCCTGCCGCATCCCGGCATTTAAAGCAATTTGCCGAGCCATATTTTGGCCTAAGCCGGCAGACAGGACATTGCCCATGAAGAGGGCATCCAGGACTTCGGCGTCAAGGCCGGCTTCTTTTAATGCGCCGTGCAGGGCGATTTTGCCCAGGTCGATGGCGGAAAAGTCAGCCAATTGCTTGTGGTAACGGCCAAATGGAGTTCGCTTGGCCGCAACAATATAAATATCTTGCATGTGTTTGTTCTCCTCAACTAAGTTTTGTTTTGGGGATGCTGAGCTTGGCTCAGCTTTTTTATAACCAGTATATTTTACTATAATCTTTTCCTGCTTGCTTGGTGAAGCGCTTGATTTAGCGAAATATTAAAAAACACCCCGCGAGGGAGTGCTTTTAGTGGACCCGCTTGAAAGTAACCGTGAAGTTCATCACGCCATCCGACCAGCTAGCATTGATTTTGCCGCCAA
>NZ_AZCR01000024.1:0-1920 GCF_001433875.1 Lactobacillus delbrueckii subsp. delbrueckii DSM 20074 = JCM 1012 | reverse complement strand
CAGATCCTGGGCCATAGACAAGCCGATCCCAAAACCATTCTTTTGCTTCTGATTATAATGGTGGGATTCGTCTTCCCGGTAAAAACGTTCAAAGAAGCGGTTGGTATCGATCCCAGCCCCATTCTTATATGAATTGGTGACCGTCAAAACCGCGTTCTGATTAAGCCGGCTCTTGGCCAGGACAACCATGACTTCGCCCTCGGGGTCACAATACTTCTGGGCGTTGTCGATCAAGATGTTGACCAGTTCCAGTAGGCTGCTCTGTTCGGCGTTGATGTAGAGATCCGGATCGATGCTGACCACATACTTTTTATTATCCTTAGCCAGAACCGATTTAAATGAATCTGCTGATTCCTTGGTAATTTCTGAGAAATTGACCTTTGACAAGACCAGTTCTTCCGGTTCACTCATCCTAGTCAAAGTGATCAGCTGGTTGATCAAACCGGTCATCCGCACCACCTGTTCTTTGGTGCTTTCATTCCATTCATCATCATTGCCCAGCAGCTCTTCCATTTCAGCGTTAGCGCTGATTACGGACAGAGGGGTCTTCAGCTCGTGACCGGCATTGGTGATAAAACGCCGCTGTTTGTCGTAGGCATCCTTGATCGGCTGGATTGCCTTGTCGGCAAGCAGAGCCATAATGATGACAAAAAACAAAATCCCGCTGAAGGTGAAAATCAAGGCATATCTCACCAGCAAAAGCGCTGACTGCATCAAAGGACTCAAGTCAATGAAGCAGATATAGTACTTGTTGGCGGAAATCTTTTTAGCCAAGTAGCGGAAGCGGACTCCATTAGATTGGATCGTCCCCTTCAACTGGCCAGCTGACAGGCGCATGGAGATCTCCTTTTTCCGGCTGGAAACCGAGTTGATCGAATAGCCGATGATGTGGTCCGCGTCAATTACGGTCAAAGTCTGTTTTTTCGTATTGATGTTGGCCGTGAAGTAGCGGTACTTAAAGATCCCTTCCTTATTGTACTGATCGCCTAGCCGCTTTTTGGCTTGAACCTCGTCCAGTCGGCCATTATTTTTAACAATAATGGATAGGACTTGGTCAGCTTCATGGCTGGATTCAAAAAGGCTGATGCCGATCAAGCTGGAGAAAGAGAAAAACATGACCAAAAAAAGCGATAGCGTCGCCAGCCAGATAAAGCGCCGCCTGATTCTTTTAATCATGATCAGGCCCTCTCAAGGCAGAACTCGCCGCCCTTCTCGCCGGAAATCTGGACATTTGCCCCGATTGAGGCCAACTTGGACCGAAGGAAGGAGATGTATACCCAAACCACGTCTTCGCTTTCATCTTCATTCTTCCAAACATGGTTGAATAGTTCTTCCGTGCTGATGGCCTTGCCAGGATTGAGCAAGAAGTAGCGCATCAAGCCGGTTTCCTGCTTGGACAGACTGATGGAGTTGTTGCTGGACAGCTCTTGGGAGTTGAGGTCCAGCTTGAGGTTGTCGTAGTTCAGTTCTTGAGTGCTGTTGTAGTCCTCGCTTCGGCGCTCTTTTGACCGTAGGCGGGCCAGCAGTTCCTTTAAGGAGAACGGCTTAGTCAAGTAGTCGTCAGCACCGACATCCAGCCCCGTTACCTTGTCGTCGATTTCAGACTTGGCCGTCAACATCATAATGTAGGTTTTGTCACCAGCAGCGCGGATTTCCTTGACCGCGTCCAGGCCATTTTTGACGGGCATCATGATGTCCATGATGATGACGTCGTAGGGATGCTTTTTGACAGCATCGACAGCTTCTTGTCCGTTAAAAACTGAGTCGACATCGTAG
Source organism: Lactobacillus delbrueckii subsp. delbrueckii DSM 20074 = JCM 1012 (assembly GCF_001433875.1). Taxonomy (GTDB): domain Bacteria; phylum Bacillota; class Bacilli; order Lactobacillales; family Lactobacillaceae; genus Lactobacillus; species Lactobacillus delbrueckii. The sequence continues at coordinate 144 of NZ_AZCR01000024.1, read as the reverse complement.
CCGCTTTTTTGCATGGCGACCGTCAAAACTCTGTTCAATTGTGCTTCGTCTTCAGCTAAAAGAATTTTGGTTCAGTATAAAAACTTGTGTAAATGACTGAGAGACTTAGAAAGCTTTCCGCGATAGTTCCATTAACCGCAGGAA
>NZ_AZCR01000023.1 GCF_001433875.1 Lactobacillus delbrueckii subsp. delbrueckii DSM 20074 = JCM 1012 | reverse complement strand
TGTCGTTATTAACATTGTAAGGGACAACCCTTCTTTTTTGTTGCCTATTTTCTATTTACACAAGAATTTATACTGAACCAGTTTAATTTTACAATCGGCGTAAGAAAATCTGTAAGTTTTAAAAAAGGGATTTTTAAGCGGCTAGATTAGCCAATCTTAACTGGAGTTTCAGCTTCCTTGCCTTCAACCAATTCAAGGTTGTTGTCGAAGGCCTTAATTACCATGTTGCGAACAGCGTGAGTAGTGTAGAAAGCAGTGTGTGGAGTTACCAGAACGTTTGGACGAGCGATCAAGTCAGCTAAACGTGCGTCTGGGAATTCCTTGCCTTCCCAGTCTTCGTTGAAGACGCCAACTTCACCTTCGTAAACGTCCATTGCGTAACCGAAGATCTTGCCTGAGTCCAAACCGCGGATAACCGCGTCAGTGTCAACCAATGGACCACGTGATACGTTAACGATAACTACGTCTTGCTTCATTTTAGCGATTGACTTGTCGTTGATCATGTGAACGTTAGCTGGAACGTCAGGAACGTGCAGGGAAATAACGTCAGCTTGCTTGTACAGGTCGTCAAGTGAGTCTACGTAGTAGCCCTTCTTTTCCAATTCTGGGTTGCGGAAGATGTCGTAAGCGATAACCTTAGCGCCGAAGCCTTCCATGATTTGCATGAAGACTTGACCGATGTGGCCAGTACCTACAACACCAACAACTTGGTCGCGAACTTCACGGCCGATAGTTGGTGCCCAACGCAAGTCGTGACGGGCAACCTTTTCGTCCATAGCCTTGTCTTGACGCAGGATGCGGGCAGCTTGGATAGCAGCATGTTCTGCGATGGCGTTTGGTGAGTAAACTGGAACGTTGGTGATTTGGAAGCCAAGTTCCTTAGCCTTAGCCATGTCGATGTTGTCAACACCAACGTTACGCAGGCTCATCTTAGTGATGCCGTTGTCTGCCAAAGCTTGCAGAGTTTCAGCGGTGTAGTCAAGTTGTTGGTAAACAACAACACCGTCAGCACCCTTTGCCAAAGCAGCAGTTTCTGGGGTCAAAAGCTTGTCAGTGTATTCAACTTCGACGTCCTTGTGAGCGTCTTCCCATTCCTTCAAGAATGGCTTTTCATCTTCACGAATTGCGTAAGCAAAAATTTTAGTCATAATTGTCCCTCCGTTATTCTTGCTCTTACATTGATAATAGTAACACAAAAAGGTGAAAGATAACACTAAAAACCAGTCACGTGAACAATATAATTTGGATGAAAGCGCTAAACATCAATATGGACAAGATGCTTTTTGAAGTGAAAAAAATATCTTTCACAAAGTTGAAAATGTTTTGACTGCAGCTAGTTTATAGTAACGGAGTTTTTAAGCAAAAAGCGGCATAATATCCTCTCTTACAAGAATGTTATGCCACTTTTCTTCTATGTTATTTGCTGATTGCTGCCGCTTAATCGATCTTTCGCTTTGGATTGAGCAGGTTCATTGGGTCAAACAAGCTCTTGATCTGGTGTTGGATCCAGTCAACGTCTTCACCCAATTCAACATTGTTCCACTGGTTCTTCAACATCCCTACGGCATGTTCGCCAGAGATGGTTCCACACAGTTCTAAGGCCTTGGTAAACATTTCGTGCAAGACGATATTGACACTTTCAGGCATTTCCTTGGCATCCTTGGACCAGGTAACGGTTGGGTGTAGGTTGCCGTCGCCAGCATGTCCGGCGGTGAAGATTTCCAGTTCCGGGTACTTGTCGCTCAAAGCCTGGATCGTGTCAACCAACTCAGCCATGCGTGAAGTTGGCACGGACATGTCTTCCATAACTGCGCTGCGACCAGTGAAGATGGCTGGTAACATGTCCTGGCGGACGCTGATAATCTTGTCTTGCTCAGCTGGGTCAGTAGCCAGCTGGACGTCGGTCACATGATACTTGTCCATAATGTTCTTGACGATCTGTTTGCCTTCATCAGAAATGGAATCGACGCGGAAAATTAAAGCTGCGCCGCGGCCGGCCATCTCCTTGTCATCACGGAATTCGCTGACTGCCTGCAGGGTGTGGGAATCCATGGCTTCTAACATGGCAGGGTAGATCCCTGACATCCGCAGATCTTTGGTGGCTTCAGCCAAAGTGTGCATATCCTTGAAGTAGGCCAAGCCCATCAAGGATTCGCCCAAAGGCAGCGGCAGCAACTTGACCGTAATTTCTACGATCGTACCCAGCGTCCCTTCTGAGCCGACAAACAATTGAGTTAAGTTGTAGCCAAAGGCTTGCTTGCTGGTTTTGCCGCCCAGGTCAAGGAGGCGACCATCAGCTAGGACGACCTTCAAGCCCAGGACGTTGTCGCGGGTTGATCCGTAGCGAACGCCACTCAAGCCGCCGGCGTTGGTCGCGACGTTGCCGCCGATGCCTGACATTTTCTTTGAAGCTGGATCTGGAGCGTAGAAGAGCCCTTGCTTTCTCGCGGCTTGGTCAAGGTCATTGTTGATGACGCCTGGCTGAACGACGGCATAGGCATCCTCAGCGTTCAATTCCAGAATCTTGTTCATCTTGGCGGTTGAAAGAATGATGGCGTGGTCAACAGCATCAGCGCCAACAACGGTGCTGGTGAAGCGGTTCTGGGAAACAACTGGCAGGTGGAAGCGGCGGGCAGCCCGCATGACTCCCTGGACGTCAGCGATTGAGCCTGCTTCGACCAGGGCTAGAGCCAGGCCGTGCTGGCCAGGCAGGTTTTGGCTATAGGATGCGGTTTGTAAGCTGTCTTTATCAGTTTTGACGATCCCATCTTTTACTTGTTCCTGCAAAAAATCAATTATTTCGTCTGTGTTGTAGGCTGAAAAATTCAATCCCATGGTAAATTCTCCTTTTAAGCAATAGTGATTTTCACGGGCACGAATGAGTGTTTTGTTATTTTTACTAACAATTAGTAAGTAAGCTTAGTATACACCAATGCTCAGCAATTGTAAATAAATAGTTTTTTGTTCCAAAATATCTTTAACCTGGTAAACTTTAGGTAAAAAGCAAAATCGAGGAAACGATAATGACAGTACAAAAAATCATCCACGATCCCCTCAATTTAAGCCAGCCGGCAGCTAAAGCGGCGGCCAGTGACCGGCAAGCGGCCCAGGACCTGCTGGACACCCTGCTGGCCCACCGGGAAAGCATTGACGGCCTGCCGCCCGCCGCTGGCCTGGCCGCCAACATGATTGGGGTAAACAAGGCGATTATCGCGGTCAACGCCGGCTTTTTACCTATAGTTATGCTCAACCCCAAGATCGTTAAAAGATCCAGTCACTACCTGGCAGAAGAAGGCTGCCTGTCTTTGCCTGGAGAGCGGCCGGCTGACCGCTATGAAGAGATTACGGTCAAGTACCAGGACATGGATTTAAAAGAGCATGAGCAGGCCTTTACGGGCTTTGTGGCGGAAACTATCCAGCATGAGGTCGACCACTGCAAGGGTAGATTAATTTAATAAGGTAGGAAAGCAAAAAGCTGGGCCAAACGGCTCAGCTTTTTTAATCGGTCAGGTAGGAGACCGGTTTGTTGACTTCGACTTTGGTGCCGGAGTATTTCTTGGCGATCCACTTCTGGATCTGCTTGTTATGGTAGAGCTTGCCCAGCTTCTTGTAAGCGGCATTGTTCTTGTTCTTCTTGGCAGTGGCCAGGACGTTGATGTTGTTCTTGGTGCTCTGGTCGATCTTTTCGTGGTAAAGAGAGTCCTTCAGCACGTTCAAGTTGCCGGCCAGAGCGATGGTGTTGCCGATGAGGACGGCGTCGACGGACTTGATAATCCGCGGGCCGGTGGTGTCATCGATCAGCTTGAACTTGAACTTCTTCGTGTTGGAAACAATGTCGTTGGTGTTGCCGCTGGCTGAGTCGAAGTTCTTCTTCAGCTTGATCAGGCCGGCGCTTTGCAAAAGCAGGAGCCCTCTGGCTTCGTTGGCGGCATTGTTGGCCAGGGCGATGGTGGCGCCTTTAGGCAGGTCGGAGAGCTTCTTGTACTTGGATGAGTAGATCCCCATTGGTTCCAGGTAGGTCGTGGCCAGGGCTACTTGCTGGCCGGTGTTGCTCTTGGACTTGTTGTAGGCTTCCAGGTAGGCCCAGGAAGCGAATGCACTGACGTTGATGCTGCCGTCGGAGGTTGCCCGCAGGAGGCTTGGCCCGTCGGTAAAAGCCTTCACCTTGATCTTGAGGCCCAGCTTTTTGGCCTGGCTGCTCTTGGCGATGTGCTGCCAGACTTGGACATCGGGGCCGATAGAGCCGACAGTGACGGTAGTCCTCTGGCTCTTGGCCGTTTGCCGGGAAGAAGTCAGGCGCAGGGCGAAGAAGGCGGCAATGATGACGACGAGGGCGATGGCGGCGGCGATGAGCCGTTGCTGCTTTTTCTTTCTTCTCATGATTTTTGCTCCTAAAAGTTAAAAACTAGTCTTCAACCACGTGGCGGTCAAATGGGTCGTCGCTGATGCCCTTCTTCAAGATGTCGTTGCACCATTCCTGGGCGCTGAAGAGGGAGTGGTCGCGGTAGTTGCCGCAGCTTTCGATGGTGGTACCAGGCACGTCTTCCCAAGTGATGTCGTCTCTGATGGCCTTGAGGGAGTCGCGCAGGGCCTTGGCTACTTCAGTGGTGCTGTGTTCACCCCAGGTAATCAAGTGGAAACCAGTCCGGCAGCCGAATGGGGAGCAGTCGATGACGCCGTCTAAGCGGTCGCGCAGGAGGCTGGCCAGGAGGTGTTCAATGGTGTGCAGGCCGCCAGTTGGGATGGCGTTTTCGTTAGGCTGCACCAGGCGGAGGTCGAAGTTGGAGATCTTGTCGCCCTTAGGGCCTTCTTCAACGGTGATTAGGCGGACGTAAGGTGCCTTAACTTTAGTGTGGTCCAATTCAAAACTTTCTACTTTAGCCATGATAATTACTCTCCTTATTTCTAAAATACTGCTTAACTAAATTACTTGAAAAAACGTGACAGAAAAAGTCCCTGAACGAAAATGCTTTCGCTCAGGGACGTATTAGCGTGTTACCACCCATCTTCACGGCCAAAAGAGGCCGCCTTTAAGTACGCTCCACCTGGGCGGAGTTATACTCGGGCGCGGTATCGGGCGCCTCCCGCGGGAAGCTTGCCGGAGCTCACCTCCCGTATGACTCAAAGACCATGTTCGCCGGGGCCTCTTCAGCGCTTTTCAGCCACCGCGCCTCTCTGAAAGAAGATTTGACCAGCTACTTATCTTTTCCTTGTCAACGTGTTTTCATTTTTTAATTATAATATAATAACAATAGCCACTTGTCAACCTTTCGTGGAAAAAAATATCCAAACCGGATAATTGTCCTGGCCGTGGTCCTGCTTGGCTTCTTCCTCGCGCTTGATCTTGAGGATTAAGGGGGTCAGTTTGATTACTAGGAACTTGGCAAAGTAGTAGGCAATCACGAAGAAGATGAAGTAAAGAAAAAACCGCCAGCCGCGGTTAAATACCAGCGGCTGGCGGTTATTAATTTTTAGCCCAAACGGTTGAGCAGTTCCTTCAAGAAGTCGTAAGTGCTGCCGACGTAGCGGTAGTCTGAACCTTCGAAGACGATAGCGTTCGGGTTGGTGTTGACGGAGATGATGTTTTCAGCATGGTCAACAGTAAAGGTGTATTGCGGCGCGCCGGCAATCCCCAGGTTGATCAAAACTTGCGGCTTGATCTTATGGCCGTTGACGCCGAGCTGCTGGCCACGGTTGAAGTCTGAGCCGACCATTGGTCTGGTAACCCCGATTTCAGCACCCAGCTTTTCAGCTACTTGCTTGGCCAGAGCGATAGTTTCCGGCTGGTTGGCACCGCGGCCCAGAGCCAGAACGATCTTGGCCTTTGGCAGGCCGGCTGCTTGTGATGGGCTGCTTACCGCGTCAACCGCGCCGGCTGGAGTCTTGGCTGCTTCCAAAAGCGGCAGGATTTGGTCAAGGTCAGTCAAGTCAGCCTGCTTTCTTGCCACTTCCTGGCTTGGTACATTAGCCATTTCAGCGTTGCTGATTTCCGTGTACATCTTTTCGATCGTGCCTTCAGCGATTTCCATGGCTCTGGCGTCTCTTACCAGGTGTTCTGGAGAAAATTCAGCGCTGTAGCCGTAGCCGCCCATGATCTGCAGGGTCAAGTCACAGGATTCAACCGCTGCCTTGCTGCCGAAGCACTTAGCCATAGCTGATTGTTCCATGTATGGCAGGCCGGCATCCTTGCGGCGGGCAGCTTCCTCGTAAACCAAACGGGTCAGTTCCTTGTTGGTCGCAATCTTGCTGATCTTGTATTGGGTAACTTGCATGTCCTTGAGCAGGGTATTACCTGACTTGCGCTTAGCCGCGTAGTTTTTGGCAATATCAAGGGCGTGTTCCTGGATCCCGGTCAAAACGGCCCCCATCAAGTAGCGGGCATCATCGTGGGCGTTGTTGGCAATTTCCAAACCTTGCCCCCGCTTGCCCAGCATGTTTTCCGGACCAACTTCGATCTGGTTCATGACAACTTCACCGCAAGGAATCCCCCGCAGGCCGATGAACTTTTCAACATAGCCGAAGGAGAAGCCTGGCATCCCCTTGTCCACGATAAAGACAGAGTATTCGTCAGGACCAGTCTTCACGTTGACTGAGTAAACTTGAGCCAGGGTCCCGTTGGTAATCATGACCTTGTCGCCGTTGATGATCCAGCGGCCGTCCTTTTCAACAGCGTAGGACTGGTGCTTGCTTGGGTCTGAGCCGCCTTCCGGTTCAGTGTTGGAGAAGCCGAGGATGGCTTGGGCACCCCAGGCAAAGTAGCGCTTCTTAGCGGCGTCAGTGCCGTACTTAGCCAGCTGGTCACAGCTCTTGTAGTGGCCTTCCAGCATTACGCCGACACTGGCGTTGGCCTTGGCCAGGATGTTGATGATCTTGCCGGCGGTTTGAGCGGAAACGTCCAGTCCGCCATATTCCTTAGGGATTTTTGCCCGCAAAAGGCCCAGGTCAACGATCTTCTGGAAAAGGCCGTTTGGCAGCTTGGCCTGGCGGTCGATCTGCAGGTCAAAAGGCGCTACGTCCTTGTCTGCCAATTGCTGAACGGCTTGCAAAAGTTTGGTTTCATTAGTCATGCTAGTATCCTTATCATTCTTTTATCATATAGAGAAGCAACGTTTTTTATTTCGTACAGCCGAAATAAAGAAAACGCTTTTATAGTTAATATACTATCACGAACTAGTAGTAATGTGCAATAGGGGGAATAAAAAAGGCTCACTTGCGTGAACCTTTATAGTTTAATCAAGTTGAATTTCGCGGTCAAAAAGCTGGCGGCTATCCGCGGTCAGATTATGGGCGACAAACATGATCGTTTTATCCGTCTTGAGCAAGCGGGCAATAATCTCCCGCGTGGCGGCCTGGTCAATGGCACTGGTTCCTTCATCGATCAAAAGCAGCTGGCTGTGGTAAAGATAGCTGCGGGCCAGAACGATTTTTTGCCGCTGACCGCCAGAGATATTGCTGTCTTCTACGGCAACCCTTGTATCAAGCCCAGCCGGCCACAGGCGCAGGTCCTCACTTAAGTTCACCTGGTCTGCTGTTTGGCGGAGCAAGTCTTGATCGTTTAAAGCCGGATTGAACATGGTCATGTTTTCAGCAACGCTGCCGGGGAAAAGCTGGGGATCTTGGGGGAGATAGCCGATTTGACTCAAGTTGGGCTGAATGACCTGTCCCTTCTGGTCCAGATAGTGAATTTCTCCACTGGCTGCCTTGACTTCACCCAAGAGCAGCTTGAAAAAAGTACTTTTCCCCCGGCCGCTGGCGCCGGTCAGCAGAACTTTTTCTCCGGGCTGCAGCTTGATGGCCGGGTAAGCCAGGCTGAGGCCGTTAAATTCAACGGTTAAAGGACTGCTGGCAAAAGCCGCTGGCGCTTGGCCAGCCTCTTTTTGCTCCGGGACGGCTTCTCTTTGCTTAAGCAGGTCTTGCCGCAGCTGGCGGCTGCCGGAAATTTCGCCTAAGTAGTCAGCCGCGTTTTGCAGATTGCCAAAAAAGTCACTGTTAAAAGAAGCGATGCTGCTGAGCAGGCCAAAAGCCGTCCAGTGTCGGATGACCAGAAAGGCAGTCAAGAGCAGGATCAGGCTGCTGCCAAGAGAATATGCCAGCTGATTGAGGTAATCCAAGCGAGCAGAGACGGCGCTTTTGTGCACATGGGCATCTTCCAGTTCTTTGGCGGCCAGGCCGGCTTTTTCCTTAAACCAGGCCAAGGACAGGCAGCGGTGCAAGTCGCCAAGGCCGAGCAGCCAGTCGCCAAGAACCTTGAGATAGGCCTGGTTCTGCGTGGCCAGTCTTTGATTGGCGTGGTTGAGCTGGCGGTCCAGCAGGCGGGGAAGGGAGATCTGCACCAAGGCAAAGATGAGGCAGGCGATGAAGAGGCTCCAGTGAAAACTGAGCAGGGCACCGCCAGAAGCCAGGACAGTCATGCCGGCCTTAAAGCTGCTGTAAATATTGCGCAGGTAGCTGACAGTCAGCAAGTCCCCTTCCTTAAGCAGCTGGTTTTGCGCCTGGGCTGGATCGTGTGCTTGGCCATCATTGAATATATGCAGGGCAAGCTCTTGCCGGATCTGCTGCAGGTAGCTTTGGATCAGCTGTTCCAGGGACAGGTTGCCATAGTAGGTGAGCAGGGCACTGAAGACCAGGCAGGCCAGCTGCAAGGCCAGCATTTGGGCAAAAAGCACGGGCTGCCGGTTTCTTAAAGCATTGAATTCCAAAGTTAAGGCGTAAGAAGACCCGACCAGCAGCAAGGAACTTAAAGCCGAGGCCAAGAAGAGCAGGCTGCTTTTGACTGGCTTGCGGAGGTAAAATTCTTTAAAAGTCATACATGCTCCCTCTTAGCTAAGCTGATTTCCCGGTCAAAGCGGGCTTTTTGTTCAGGGCTTAAATTGTGGGCAACGAAAATGACGGTTGCTGGCAATTGACAAAGGGTCCGCAAGATCTGATCCTGGCCGGCCCGGTCAACCGCGCTCAGTGACTCATCCAGCAAAAGCAGGGGAAAGCCATGGCTTAAAGTCCGGGCAAGAGCCAGTTTTTGCTTTTGACCGCCGGACAGAGTCAAATCGTCTGGGGTAATCTGGCGCTGGGGATCAAGCTGGAGGCCGACTGTTTTCAGGTAATCTTTTGGATCAGCACTTAGGCCAGGGGTATGCATGGTCACGTTTTCCGCCAAAGTCGCGGGGAACAGGACCAGGTCCTGGGCCTGGTAGCCGATTGAGTAAGGGTCCGGCTGGAAAGCCTGGCCAGCAGCGTCTTTAAAGATGATCTGGCCTTTTTCAGATTGTAAATTGCCTAAAAGCAGTTTTAAAAGGGTGCTTTTACCGCTGCCGCTGTCGCCAGTGATAAGGATTTTTTCACCAGCATGGATGGTCAAATCGGGGTAGGACAAAAGCTGCTTGCCGTGGGTCAGGGAGACTTGTTTGATCTCGATTTGGGCCATCCGGTTGACCGGCTGCAGATTGTCATTTTTCTTGCTTTCCTGCAGGCGGCTAAGCTGCTGGCGCAGGCTTTTGGTCGAATTTAGATAAGAATAGCTGCCGGCGATGTTTTCCAGGACGGAAAAAATACTGCTGGCGAAATAACCAGACGTGATAACGCCACCTAAGGACATTTGTCCTTTAAAGAAGAGGAAGCCGGCGATGAGGGGGATGCTGACTGTGCCTAAGGCGTTGCTAAGGCTTTGCAGGCACTGGATCTGGCTGTTGATCTTGCGGCGGCTGACTTGCCGGTCGGCCAGCTCTTGGCCGGACTTAAGCAGGGCTTTTTGATAAGGGCCTTTGGCAAAGTAACGGCGAAGTTCTGCCAGGCCGGCAGTCCATTGGGCGATAGTCGCTAAAAAGTGCTGACTAGCGGCAGACAATTGATCGGTGGCCTGGTTGCTGTATTTTTCCAGTAAGCGGGCAATCGCGAAGGAAGTCACGGTAGTTAAGAGGCTGGCCAGGAGCAGGAGCCAGTGAAAAGACAAGAGGCTGGCGGCAACCATAAGCGCGTTGATAACGTCACAGATCAAGTAAAAGAGAACAGTAGCGTAATCGTAAGTCAAAGTGTCAAGGTCTTGGCTAAAATGGTTGGTCATCTCGGAGAGGCCGGCAGGCTGTTGGTAATAGTGGTCAGCCAGTCTGTCTCTGACGCCGTGCAGATACTGCTGGGTCTGCTTGCTGAAGAGGTAGTTGGCCCCGTTGAAAGCAAAGTTTAGGACTAAGGCCAGGGCAAACTGAATCAGAAGCAGGCTGCAAAAAATGTTAAAACGGCCGGCGGAAACTTGGTTGACCATTGGCGAGAACAGGTAAGTTGAAGCAACGTCGATGACCTGGGTCATGACCAGCAGGGCAAAGATAATGGCGAAGCGGCCCCGGTTGCTGTTGATTAGTTTACGTAAAGTCATGGGCAAAAATCGTGTAGTCTTTTTCTCCTAAAGGATCTTGCGATATGAGTTGCATAACGGTTTCGGCCTCTTTTTTTAGACCTAGTTTTGCTAGAGAGGCTGCTAAGATTTGTTTCATTCTTTTTATACCTAGAACATCGCCCAACTGGCGGTATTCTGATAGAGCATCAATGCTTCCAGATATGGCAAGTGAGAAATCTTCGATCTTGTAGTCGATATAAGCAGCTGTAGCAAGTTCTTCAGCTAAATACTCACTGTTATACGCGGAAGTCAGTTTGATGCTGTTTTTTATGAGTTTTTTGGCAAGATCATAGTTTTGCAACTCCAGTTCCAATTGAACTTGATTAATTGAAATTTGACTATAGTAACGAACAAGCTCAGAAATCAATGTAGTGTTGGCAGCATCGCTTGTTGTAATACAGCTGTTTAGAATTGTACTGGCACTAAGCAGCAGGAGACGGGCGTCTTGCAGATGCTGATAGTGATTATCGGTGGTAGAAATTAGAGCTAGCGCAAGTAAGTTGTCAATAAGAACTAAAGATTCCTCGGTTTGATCTTGAAGAATCATTTTAGAGGTCAAGACTGACATCGTCTTATAAAAATCCTCAGTATTATTAGTACGTTTTAGTTTTAAGACGCACAAGCGATGAAGTATCAGTCTTTGAATTTCAGGGTCCTCTGCTTTATCTAAAGCTAAGTTAAAAATTATTTCTGCTAAGCTTGCATCTCTCTAAATACCGCAAAGCGTAGCGAGTTTTACCAAATCGGCTGGGGAATCTATCTGACATAATTCATCTTGCCGGATTGTGACCACGGAGTGACAAGACGAATAGTAGCCGAGGATCATTACGATAGAGTCAATCCAAGTTGCCAGGTCGGAGATGTCAATTGTCATGAGCTGGGCTACGATCTCTTCTTCGGTTGGTAAAGTTATCCCAAGCTTTTTACTGACTTGTTCAATAAAGTAGAATTGTGATGTCGATTTGCGCAGTCCGAAGTCTGTTAAGAACTCAGGTGCTTTTATACTTCTGCTGTGAGCGGGTTTGTTTTGTAAAACTGTTTCTTTTGCGTATTGTATTCTTTCAAACAAAACAGGAGATTCTTGCCATGAAGAATCTCCTGACTTGAAAGAACTTAAAAATGATTCAAATTTCATGCTCTTCCCTTAGTAATTACATTGTGATTCCATGAAAGCACGATATCTGAAAAATAAGAAATCGTGTTGTTGTCTAAATCTTCAATCATTTTCTCCAAATCCATTGTTATCACTTCCTTATCATTTATTAGTAATTTTAGTCTAATTCTATTACTTAGTCAACTGGTATAAGCAGAAAACATTAACTATTTTTACTGCTATTACTTTTCACTTCTTGCTCATACTTTACTAATTTCTTATAAGCTTTTTTGCTCCCGCGGTTCAAGTCCTTGTTAAATTTATATTCTTGCCAGTCGCTTATAAAGAGCAGGTCCAGGTTATAGCCCTCTGGATAAAGGTCGGCAGCTTTTCGCCGTAATTTTAACCGTTTAACGGGAACGACAGAAAATTGTTTGTTGACGAAAATTTTTGCCAAGGTTTGGTTTGCTTCTAAGGCGTAGAAAATACCCTCTCTTTCCAGATTGCCCGCGTAGACCACGTCTCCTTTGCAAAAATGTGTTTTGACTATTTTGCTAGTAGCTTTTTCTTTCAAAACGACTGTACTGCTGCTGAGTGGCAATTGACCGGCTAAAACTTTTTGCGCCTGGTCGATAATTTCTTTTGGCATCCCTACTTTTTGAGCAATCCAAAAAGCCCGGCTCTGACCGACTTGGTCTAAGAGCAGACGGTAGGTTGGGGTGAGGGTGTCGGCATTGAAGTCCATTGACGCGGTCCGGTAATTAGGATGCTTAACAGCATAATCTTTAATTCTGCTGTAGTGGGTCGTGGCTAAAACCAAGCAGCCCTTAAGTTGCAGGGCTTGCAAGACGGAAATAGCAATAGCAGCTCCTTCATCGGGGTCAGTGCCACTACCCAGTTCATCGAGCAAAACTAGACTGCGGCTTTGAGCGTGAGTGACAATTTTGGCAATATTGGTCATTTCTGCTGAGAAGGTCGACAGGGAGTTATCTAGGTCCTGTTGGTCACCAATTTGGCTGAAAATCTGCTGGCTGACAGGGATATCACAGATTTCCCGGCTGGGCAGAAAAAGCCCAATCTCTGTCATCATGATAGCCAGGCCGCAGTTTTTTAAAGTGGCTGTTTTGCCACCGGCATTTGGTCCAGTAATGATCAAGCCACGAACTGGTGGCTTGATTTCCAGGTCAAGTGGAACGGGATTTCTAAGCAGGGGATGCCGCATCCCCCGTAAAAGCAGCTGATTTGTCTGATTTAATCTGGCCCGCTTGCCATTCAGCTCCCGGCTATATTGCGCCCGGGCCATAATTTGATCAATTGCCGCGACGACATCAATGTTACGTAATAGGCCGGGGCTTTCTTCATAGACGGCAGCGGTCAGCTGTCCGAGGATCATCGCTTCAATAGCTTCAATTTGTCCCTTGACAGCAATCTTTTCGCTGCTCAGCTGGTCCAGTTTGCGTGGAAGAATGAAGGCCGTCTGTCCATTGGCTGGATAAGCGATGATTCGTCCAGCGATTGCCTTTTTAAAGCTGCTTTTGACGGGCAGAGTCAAGTGGCCATCTTTTTCTACCAGTCGCTGTTCTTGCAAGCTTTGGCTGACATTCTTGCTTTGCAGCAGCTTACCAGCCGTATCTTTTATTTCCTGGCTTAGTTCCTGTTCTTGCCGCCGCAGCCGCCTTAAGTCGCGGTCAGCGCTGTCGGCAACTTGACCATGTTCTATTGACTGATAAATCTATTCAACCAGTTTTGGAAAAAGCTGGAGTTCTTCACCATAGGAATTAAGGATTGGAACCAGATCTTTTTCTCTGTACAAAAAGCGTTGCAGCAATTCACAGACCCGGAGATAATCAGCAACTTTTTCTAAATCATCTGCTGATAGAAGGAGCCCCTTCTGAGCGCGATTGATCAATGGCAAAAGGGAATCTGAAGAAACAAACGGCAGCTGCAAGCTCCGCTCTAAGAGCCGCGTACCTTCTTCTGTTTCATCGAGCAAGTGGGTAACAGCTGCCGGTTTGGTCAATGGCTGGGCCTGCAGAAGCAAGTTTCTGTCTTCGGGGGACTTGTCGTAAGACGCTACTTGGGTAAGGACTTGTGCAAATTGTAATTGGCTGTTTTCAAAAATTTCAGTCATCTAATTTTCCTTTAATCTGATATGTGCAAAAAAGCGGTCTCCAACTAAGTTGGAGACCGGTTGATAATATTCTGCTTTAATTAAGCGAAGTTTTCCTGCAGGTCCTTCACGCCGGCTTCTGACAGGGTGGTGTAGATTGAATACTTAACGCCCTTGAAGGTTTCCAGGCTAAGTTCGACGCTCTTTTCACCATTGCTGCCATCGCTGACTGCCACGCCCAAAAGCTTGTAGGCAGTTGAAGTCGGGTCTGGTGAGAAGTACAGGCGCTTCTTGCCGTCAATTACTGACTTTTCAGTGTAGAAGTAAACCTTGGCCGGGAAGGACTTGACTGCCAGGTTGAGGTCACTGGAGTCAACCTTGTTCAAGGTCAGCAATTCGTAGTGCTGAGCCAGGTGACCGCCAACGCTTTGGAAGACAGCCAGGAACTTTTCGGTTGCTTCAGGGTCAACTTCACCAAAGTCGATGTTGTCGTTTTCTTGTACCAATGACAAGATCAACAAGTGCTTAGTATCCTTGTCGTAGTATACGCTGAAGTTTTCAACGCCACCTGGCCAAGGAGCCTTGCCCTTTTCATATTGGGTAAAGTAGACGCTTGAGTCGTTCTTGACAACCAGCTTGCTTGCGCCATCAACGGTCTCCAGAATGGTGATCGGCATTGGCGGAACATTGCTGTCCTTTTGACGCTGTGCCCACAGCTGGGATTGCTTCTTCTTTTCATTGCGGGAGTTGATGTAAGTACCGACGCCGATGATGATGACCAATAATAAAAGTATCCAACCCATAGTTGTCTAAACCTCCAGTATAGGCATTTCTTCCGAGCTGAAAAAATGCTTGATTAATGCTAAGTTAAAATTTATCTGGTTCAAAGCTAAGCGCTAAGCCCGTTTATATCTTTTAATTTTACTACAAAATAGCTGTTTGGCAAACCTTGTATAGACCGCAAAGTTATTAAAATTAAGCGGAGACGGGGTTTTTAAGAAAAAAGCAGCTGATCCTTATTAGAAATAAATTAAGTTAGCGCTAGGCATTCTTTTCAATGCTTTCCCTTAAGTAGCCCAGGTACTTTTGCCCAATGGAAGAAAGCTGGTGCAGGCGGTTGGTCAGGTAGCCGATTTCAATGTATTCGTCGCTGATCAAAGGCCGGGCGATGATGTCGTCCCCGTTTAAGTCAGCGTTGATGATCCCTGAAGAGATGGTATAGCCGTTTAAGCCGATTGCCAGGTTAAACAGGGTAGCCCGGTCACTGACAATAATGGATTTTGGGGAATGCTGGTCAGCCAGGGTTTCTTCCCAGTAATAGAAGGAATTGTGCTGGCCCTGGTCGTAGCTGAGCTTGGGGTAGGGCAAGAGGTCTGCTAAGGAGATAGATTTTTTGCCGGCTAGGGGATGGTTTCTGTATAAAAAGACGTGGGGGTGGGCCTTAAAGAGGGGCATAAAGCTGAGTTCCTTTTCCTGGAAGCTGTTTTCCATGACCTGGCGGTTGTAGCGGCTGAGGTAGACAATGCCGATCTCGCTGTGGAGGTTGGCCACGTCTTCGATGACTTCATAGGTCCGCATCTCTTTGAGGCTGGCTTGGTAGTCGCTCTGGCCGATTTCTTTTAACAGCTGGACGAAGGCGTCAACGGCGAAAGCATAGTGCTGGGCCGCCACGGAAAAAATCTTCGGCGCGCTGGACTGGTCGCCATAGCGGCGCTCCAAGAGCTGGACCTGGTCCAGGATCTGCTGGGCGTATTGCATGAACTCCCGGCCATCTTCGGTTAAGCTAACCCCTTTTTTGCCCCGGACTAAGATGGTGATCCCCATTTCTTTTTCCAGCTGCTTGATGGCGCTGGACAGGGTGGGCTGGGCGATGAAAAGTTCTTTGGCTGCCTCGGTCATGTTGCCGAGGGCGACGACTTTTTGCAGATAGAACAGTTGCTGGATGCGCATGCTTGAACCTCCATAGTTTAAATCTATCGATACACGATAAAAATAGTTATTTTCAATCATAACGAGATCTGGCTATAATAACAAGCATTAAGAGCAAATTAAAAATACGATTTAAAAACTTCGGAGGTAATTCAGATGTCATTTCCACGTTACGATATTGTCGGCAGTTTCTTGCGTCCAGCAGCATTAAAGGAAGCCCGGGAAAAATTTGTCCGCGGCGAAATCAGCCAGGCTGAGCTTACTGCCGTAGAAGATCAGGAAATCAAGGACCTGGTGCAAAAAGAAGTCGCTGCCGGCTTAAAGGTAGTTTCTGATGGGGAATTCCGCCGCAGCTATTGGCACTTGGATACTTTCTGGGGCTTTGGCGGGGTAGAACATGTACGGGCTGAGCATGGCTACTTCTTCCATGATGAAGAAACCCGCCCAGACGCGGCCAAGTTGGTTGGCAAATTGACTTATGAATCCGGCCACCCGGACGTGGCAGCTTTCGACTTCCTCAAGCCTTTGGCGGATGCAGCTGGTGTTGAAGCCCGGCAGAGTATCCCTGCCCCGGCTCAGCTCTACTGTGAATTGATTTGCCGCAACGATGAATTGATCGCGGCTACTGATGCCGTTTACCCAGACCGGGCAGAACTGGCTAAGGACGTTTCCAAGGTCTACCGGGAGTTGATTTTGGACTTGTACAAGCACGGTGCCCGCGACATCAAGCTGGACGACTGTACTTGGGGCGTTTTGGTCAACGACAGCTTCTGGCATGCTTTTGACGAAGGACACCTTAAGCGCGAAGAAATCCTGCAGCTTTACAAGGAAATCAATGAAAATGCCTTGGTTAACCTGCCAGAAGACTTGCGGATCACGACCCACATCTGCCGGGGCAACTATTACTCAACTTGGGCTTCAGAAGGCGGCTACGGCCCAGCTGCTCCTTACGTCTTCAAGGAAAAAGGGGTGGAGGCCTTCTACCTGGAATTTGACGATGACCGGTCAGGCGACTTCGCTCCTTTAGCTGAAGTGCCAGCCGACAAGGTAGTTGTTTTGGGCCTGGTAACCAGCAAGAGGCCGGAATTGGAAGACCCAGAAGCTTTGAAGGCCCGGATCAAGGAAGCCGGCCAGTACCGCCCATTGGCTACTACCGCTCTCAGCACTCAATGCGGCTTTGCCTCAACTGAAGAAGGCAACCACTTGACTGACGAAGAACAATGGGCCAAGATCAAGCTGGTCATCGACACGGCTAAGGAAGTTTGGCCAGACGCTGAATAATCAATAGGGAGGCCTCCTTGCGTGGGGCATCTTTTTGATATTTGGAAAAAATGTCACAAGTCTGATAAATTTCTCAAAAAGTCAGCCGAAGCGCTTTCGCAAAGCCAAATTCTTCTTTATAATAGGACTAGCAAAAAGAGAACATTGAAGAAATGAGGCAACTACTTTGAAGAAATATGCATTTGGTGTTGACATTGGTGGTACCACTGTAAAGATTGGTTTGTTTGAAACCAACGGTGAATTGTCCCAAAAGTGGGAAATCCCAACTAGAAAAGAAAGCAACGGGTCCAAGATCCTGCCTGACATTGCTGCTTCTCTGAACGACAAGCTGAAGGAACTGGACATTCCTAAGGAAGAAGTAGCCGGGATCGGCATCGATGTGCCAGGTCCAATCCTGGACGACGAAATCGTCAACCGCTGCGTCAACCTGGGCTGGGGCGTCTTCAACGTGGCTGAAAAGGTCCGCAAGCTGACTGGCCTGGACGAAGTCAAGGTAGCCAACGACGCCAACGCGGCTGCTTTGGGTGAAATGTGGCAAGGCGGTGGTGAAAGCCACCAAAACGTTGTCATGGTTACCCTGGGTACCGGTGTCGGCGGCGGGATCATCTCTGAAGGAAAGATCGTCGCTGGTGCCTTTGGGGCTGCCGGGGAAATCGGCCACATGCTGGTCAACAAGGATGAAACCCAGCTCTGCGGCTGCGGCAAGAAGGGCCACCTGGAACAATACGCTTCCGCTACTGGCATTGACCGCAAGGCCAAAGAACTTCTGGCTGAAAGCAGCGAAGAATCAAGCCTGCGCGGGGTAGACCAGCTTGACGCCAAGGCCGTCTTTGACGCGGCTAAGGAAGGCGACAAGCTGGCTTTGGAAATCGTGGACTTTGTCGGCGAAACTTTGGGCACTGCCCTGGCTTCCATCTCCTGCGTCTTTGACCCAGAAGTCTACGTTATCGGCGGCGGGGTCTCCAAGGCTGGCCAAATCTTGCTTGACACTGTGCAAAAGCACTTCGTTGACGCGGCCTTCCACGCTTCTGAAGGTACTGAATTCGCCCTGGCCCAACTGGGCAACGATGCCGGTATGTACGGCTCCGTTAAGATGGTTCTGTAATTTTGAATATAGAATAAGCACCAGACTTTTAAAGTCTGGTGCTTATTTTGTTTATTCTAAAGAGTCCAGGGTTGCCTTCATCGTCGCGGCTGAGGCCTGCATTTTGGCCAATTCGCTGTTATTTAACGGCAATTCCAGCACGTGGCTGATTCCTTGCCCGTTGATGATGGCCAGGGTGCCCAGATAGATCTCATCCTTGATCCCGTATTCGCCGTGCAATGGCGCGGAAAGAGGCAGGGCCAGGTCGTTGTTTTCCAAAATGGCCGCCACGATCTTGGCCAGCATCATGGCCACGCCATAGTAGGTCGCGCCCTTTTTGCCGATGATCTCGCCGCCCTTTTCCCGGACGTGGGCTTCAATCTCATCCAAGGTTTCTTTAGTCATGCCCGGATAGTCAAGCAAGGGCTTGCCGTTGACCACGGCACTTGAGAAGTTCTCAAAGCTGCTGTCGCCATGTTCACCCAGAACCCAGGCGTTGACTGATTCAATTGGCACTTGCAGCCGCTTGGCCAGTTCTACCCGCAAACGAGCTGAGTCCAGGGAAGTCCCGGTCCCGATGACCCGCTTCTTTGGGAAGCCGGACAGCTTCTGGGTCAAAGTGGTCAAGATGTCAACCGGGTTGGCGGAAACGACGAAGATGCCGCTGAAGCCGGAAGCTACGACTGGATCAACGATGCTCCGCAAGATGGCTTCATTCTTCTTGATCAAGTCAAGCCGGCTTTCACCTGGCTTGCGGGGCACGCCGGCCGTAATAACTACCACGTCGGCGTCAGCCGCGTCGCTGTAGTCACCAGCGCTCAGCTTGGTCTGGCCCGTAAAGTAGGTCAGGTCTTCCAGGTCCAGGCAGTCGCCCGCGGCCCGGTCTTTATTCAAGTCGCAGATGACCAGTTCATCCACCCGCGTTGTTTGCAATAAATCGTTGGCAAAGTTGGAACCGACAGCACCGTCGCCAACCAGCAGGACTTTTCTGCTCATTATTTAATCCTCCTTCAAGGAAATTAGCTAACCATATTATAACTGAATTAGCTGGAAAATTTCCCGGAAAATAAAAAACGCGGCCCAGAGGACTGCGTTTCTTAGAAATGTGATGTGATGAAACTTAAGCTTGCTACGACAAAGTAGTTTGCTTGGCGGCGCCTGTTAGTGATAGGCGTAGAGGCGCCGCATGTGATGAGTAAGGAAAAATAAGTTTGTCTGTCTGTAAGAGACAGGAACCGAAAAATGTTGAAATACATATCTGAGTTCAGAGCCGGCCCTTGCCTATAAAAAACAAGTAACATAATAGAAAAGCAAAAGCATGGCAACTGGGCTGCTCATGAACCTGTTAAGAGCTACACCAACCGGTGGCATGCTCGGATCGCCACCTGTCAGTAGTACCGAAAATTATAACGACTGAAGGAGAAAAAATGAGAAAAATAACTAGCCGCATAACTTCCGAAGAATATAGTACTACGGTTTATGCTAATAATCAAAAAAATAGCTCACTTTTTTAATTATTAAAAAAGTGAGCTATTTGTAAGCGGTTGGAGAAAAATGAGAACTACAAAAAATTAAGCTTGTGACTTGGTTAACTTTCATAAAAGGGCAACTGCCAAAAGAAACACGGTTCCAACAGGACTGGAACCGTGGCATGGTATATATTTCAATGATTTTTGTCTTTTGCTGCTCAAGCTGCCTGCTTCTTGGCTTGGATTTCCTTGAGGCCGGGTGAAGTGATCATGACCAGGAAGCCGGAAGACATGGAGGCCAAAACCCACTTTTGGTTAGTGGACATTGAGCTGGTATTATCCATTATTAACTTGTACCTCCAAAATTAATGCTCACGGACATTACTTATTTTGTATCGGTAACAATTATTTGCGTTTTTCTTAAGATTGTTAAGGGCTCTTGCAAAACAATCGTTATTTAATTACTCAGCCCGGTCGCTGATGGCCCGTGGCAGGGTAATATTGTGGTGGAGATTATGCCAAAGATGCTGGTCAGCCAGGGCAATCATCGGCCCGTTGATCAGGAGGAAAAGGAGGGTGCCGATATTGACGGCATAGACTTTGCCCGTTGCCAACTTCTACGCTGTCGGCGAACTGGTTGGCGGGGCCAACGGCAAGGACTCAATGCCGTCAATGATGAACTCCTGGTCCTACGCTTCCGGTTTCGTGGCTGGTACGGCAGCTGCTGACAATGCCAACAACTACGCCGTTGACGTTGTTACCAGCGCCAGTCATGCTCCGGCTCCTAAGCCAGAAGCAACTTCCGGCGCCAGTCACTAACATTGCTAACAATTCACAAATTTTCTCCCGGGCACAAAATAAGCTATATGAAAATATACACTTTGCCCTTTTTGGCCGCGGGAACCTTCTTCCTTACAAAAACTTGCTAAAAAAGCCCAAGCTGATGCTTGGGCTTTTTCTTCTTAAACGAGCTTATGTTCGCTATTGTAATGCTTCCGGCAGTAGGATTTGATAAATTGTTCGAATCTGGTTACGGCCGGGGTCAGGAAGTGGTCGGACTTTTTCACGACAAAAATCGGGTGAACGCCGACATTTTCATCAATGTGCAAGAGCTTGACCGTCCGCGGGTCCAGCTGGGGTAGGTGGGGCACGATGGCTACCCCGTAGCCCCAGTGAACGAAGCCGATAATGGTATAGTCTTCCATGGACTCCATGATGATTTTCGGCTTGACGCCGGCTTCAGCGAACATCTTGTCCAGACGGGGGCGCAGGCCGCTGCTTTTGCTATAGTAGATCATCGGGTACTTGGCCAAATCAGCCAGGGAGACAGAGTCCTTTTGGGCTAAAGGATTGGAAAAGGGAACGACAGCCAGCATTTCCTGGTCAACCAGGTGGGAGATGTCGACCTTGTCTTCCAGGCCAGGCAGGTCAGGAGCTGGGGAGACGACCAAATCCAGGTCGTCATTGACCAGCTGGTCCACCAAATCGTCAGTGGTTCCCTGTACGAAGGAGAAAGTGATGTCTTTGGTGTCTTTTTCCTGCTTGAACTTGCAGATCAGCTGGGGAATCAGGTCCTGGCTCATGGTAAAGGTGAAGCCAACCCTGATATGGCCCCGGTTGACGTCCAGCAATTCAGCAATGTACTCGCTGCCCCGGTCCAGGTCGCTCAAGCCGCTCTTGACGTATTCCAGGTAGATCTTGCCATAGTTGGTCAAGCGGATGTTCCGGCCCTCTTTTTCAAACAGGGGTACGCCGAGCTCTTCCTCAATGCTGCTGATGGCGTAGGAGAGGGAAGGCTGGGAGATGCCCAGCTTTTCGGCCGTCTTGGCCATGTGTTCCGTTTTTGCCAGTTCGACGAAGAAACGTAAATGTCGAATGTTCATATTTGCCTCCAAATCATGCACAACAGGTTTCCATACCTACAGTGTACCGTTAATCTAAAATCAATAAAATGCTTTTATCAATAATTTTGCTTTGCCTTATTTATCACGAAGGGTGAAAACGATAAAATAATGGTTCAGTATAAAAACTTGTGTAAATGACTGAGAGACTTAGGAAGCTTTCCGCGATAGTTCCATTAACCGCAGGAAGA
>NZ_AZCR01000022.1:18576-21766 GCF_001433875.1 Lactobacillus delbrueckii subsp. delbrueckii DSM 20074 = JCM 1012 | reverse complement strand
TAGCAAGTTTGATTTCTTTAGTGTATTTAGTCATGAAAATAACCCCCGAAATTAGTGTCCTAATTTCGGGGGTCATATCAGAATCGCGTCTTTTTATCGTCTAATCGTCGGCCCGCATTAGTTTGAGCTTGATGATGAGCTAGATGATGATGAAGTGCCAAGGTAGTTAGCCAGCAGGTTCTTGCTCTTCAGGTCCTTGTCCTTGATGTTGACGTTGGCCTTCTTCAGAACCTTGCCGATGATCTTGGTCATTGTGTTGGAGTCAGCTGCCCACTTAGCGTAGAGCTGCTTGTCGATGAAGCTCTTGTTCTTAGTGTATGAGCCCTTTTCAGTAGTCTTCAAAACCTTGATGACTTCGTAGCCGGATGAAGTCTTAACTGGCGTGGTAGTGTATTCGCCTTCCTTAAGCTTCCAAACAGCTGACTTGAAAGTGCTGCTCAAGCTAGTGTCAGTTGAGTCGAAGGCTGCCAGCTTGCCGGCCTTCTTCTTGGTAGCAGTCTCAGTTGAGTACTTCTTAGCCAGAGTAGCAAAGCTAGTGCCGCTCTTCAGCTTCTTGATGACAGTTTCAGCAGTTGACTTCTTGTCAACTACAATGTGTTGCACAGTGGTCTTGGTGTGGTAGCTCTTCCACCAGTTCTTTTCTTGCGTGGTGGTTGGCTTCTTCAAGTCCTTCAAAGCGGCAACTGAGTACAGGTTGGTTGCCAGGTTTTGCTTGAATGACTTAGTAGTCAAGCCGCTGTAGCTCAAAACAGTGCTGAAGTTTGAGCCGTATTGCTTCTTGTACTTGTTGTATTCGGCGTTGATCTTCTTTGAAGATACCTTGTCACCGTATTGGGCCTTCAGCGTGCGGTAGACGATCAAGCTGACCAAAGTTGATTGGCCGGCTGAAGTGTCCTTCATAGCTTCGTAGTATTCGTCCTGAGTGATCTTGCCACCCTTGTAGTTAACTACAGTAGCTGAGCTGCTTGAGCAAGCGGCAGTGGACAGACCGATAGCTGCGGCACCTGCCAAAACGGCAATTTTCTTCAAATGCTTTTTCATAAAATTAAATCTCCACATCCTTCATACGTACTGGTTACTAATATAACATATTTTTTCAGATATAGAGTTCCTGGAGGCAAAGTTTATGAAAAAATCCGCCTTTCTTAGGAATTTCTTTACTAGCTCTTACTGCTTCCAGTTCCAAGGATCCTGGTGCCAAGCCAACAATTCCTTATATTGTTCTTCGCTGACCGTTTCAGCAATTTCCTGTTCAATCAGTTCCCGGTAGTTCAAGAGCGGGGCAAACTTGGTGTCGGCCTTCTTGAAGTTTTCGTCAGCGTCTGGCAAAAGGTAGGTAAAGATTGAGCTGACCCCGTCAACGTGGGCGCCGGTGTCCTTGACTGCTTGCACGGCAGACAAAACGCTGCCGCCAGTTGAAATGAGGTCGTCGATCAAAACGATGTGGTCGTCCATGGACAGGCGGCCTTCGATTTGCCGGCCTTGGCCGTGGTCCTTTGGCTTGGAGCGGACGTAAACCATTGGCAGGTTCATGACTTGGGCAACCCAGGCAGCGTGCGGGATGCCGGCCGTAGCGACACCGCCGATCACCGTAACTTCCGGGAATTCCTGCTTGATCAAGGCTGCCAGGTTTTCAGCGATTGCCTGCCGCAGTTTCGGGAAGGAAAGGGTTTGCCGCAGGTCAGTGTAGATCGGGGAGTGCATCCCGCTGGCGTAGACAAAGTCCTTGTCTGTGCAAATAGTCACAATCTTCTTGTCGATCAGCTGGCGGATAATTTCGTTATTTTGCATCGTTCTTGCTCCAACCCTTCAAAATCTCTTCATATGCTTTTTGCGGGTCAGCGGCCTGGGTGATTGGCCGGCCGACAACAATAGCGGTTGACCCGTTTTCCCGCGCCTGGCCTGGGGTGGCCACCCGGGCCTGGTCGTCTTTTTGGTAGCTCTTTGGCCTGATGCCCGGAGTGACGAACATGAAGTCGTCGCTGAATTCGCTCTTCATCGCCTTGACTTCCAAAGGTGAGCAGATGATCCCGTCAGCCCCGGCTTCCTGGGCCTGGTGGGCCAGGCTCTTTACTTCGTCAGCCAGGTTGAGTGAGAAGTGCTGTTCATTCTTCAAGACTTCTTCAGAGATTGAAGTCAGTTCAGTCACCGCCAAAAGCTTTGGCACAGGCTTGCCGGCCGGGGTACCTTCGATCAAGCCTTCTTTAGCGGCCTGGATCATCTGCTTGCCGCCCAGGGCGTGGACAGTCGTGCAGTAAACGCCCAAAGCAGCCAGCTGGTGGGCAGTCCGCTTGACGGTGTTGGGAATGTCGTGCAGCTTGAGGTCAAGGAAGATCTGGTAGCCCTTGGCGGACAAATCACGGACAATTTCCGGCCCGTACTGGTAGAACATTTCCATCCCCAGCTTGACGTGCAGGCCCTGCTTGTCCTTCAGCTGGTTGAGGAACAGCCACATTTTTTCCTGATCATCATAGTCCAAAGCGATAAATAACGGTTTGTTCAATTGCGACTCCTTAAATTTACAAAGCGCGTATGACCGCATAAGAAAAGCCCGCCAGAGTCTACAGAGACCCCAGGCGGGCAGAATGCGTGCATACCAAAAAGATTGTGCTGCTTGTGGTCTCTCTGTACCAATTAAAGCTCAGTTAACAAAAGACTATCACGAACTTTCTGAGAAATCAAGGGCCAGGCCAGCTTGCCTTTTTTATTTTTTTGTAGGATAATCTTGGCGAATTTAAAAGTCAAAGAAGTCACACGGGAGGAAAAATGACCGCAGAAGTTAATTTGGCTGTTGAACTGCCAGGCTTGAAGCTGAAGAATCCGGTAATGCCGGCGAGTGGGACCTTTGCCTTTGGCGACTTGCCAGAGAATTTCAACTGGGACGAGATGGGGGCGATCGTCTTAAAGACTGCCACCCGGCATGCCCGGACCGGCAACCCTCAGCCGCAGATTTCCTTGCTCGCTGACGGGGTCATGAACGCCGTAGGCTTGACCAACCCAGGCGCTGAGGTCGTGGCTAGCGAGAAGATCCCGGCTTTAAGAGAAAAGCACCCGGACCTGCCGATCTTGGCCAGCGTGGGCGGGGAAAGCGTGGAAGACTACGTGGAAGTCGCGGAAATTCTGGCCGCGGCCAAGCCGGACGCTTTAGAGCTTAACTTGTCCTGCCCGAACGTGTCTGAAGGCGGGATGA
>NZ_AZCR01000022.1:0-18553 GCF_001433875.1 Lactobacillus delbrueckii subsp. delbrueckii DSM 20074 = JCM 1012 | reverse complement strand
TTTTGGCATCGTGCCGGAAATGGTGGAAAAGATCACCCGCCTGGTTAAGGAAAAAGTGGACCTGCCGGTATACGTGAAATTGACGCCAAACGTTACCAGCATCGTGGAAATTGCCCAGGCCGCTGAAAGAGGCGGCGCTGATGGCTTGACCTTGATTAACACCTTGCTGGGCCTGCACCTTGATTTAAAGACCCGGCGGCCGGTTTTAGGCAATGACTTTGGCGGCTTGTCCGGTCAAGCAGTTAAGCCAGTGGCTGTCCGCATGGTGGCCCAGGTCAGGCAGGCAACTAGTCTGCCGATCATCGGGGTCGGCGGGATCAACAGCCCGGAAGACGCGGCTGAATTCATCTTGGCTGGGGCCAGCGCTGTCCAGATCGGCAGCATGGCCTTCCATGACAAATTGGCCATCAAACACGTGATTGACGGTCTGCCAGCAGTTTTGGCTGACATGGGCGCAAGTGACATTACCAGCCTGGTTGGCCAGTGGCAGTCAAATAAACAATAGAAAAATTTAGAGCAAGAAAAAAGTGTTGAGTAATTACTTCATGGTAAGAGTAATCATTCAACACTTTTTTATGTTCTGATTAATTTTCGCTCTCGTTCAGGTCCTGGTTGAGCTCGCTGCTTAGTCTGTCAATCTTGGCCTGCAGGCGGGTGATTTCCTTGTCGGCTTCTTGCTTGAAGCGTTCTACGTCGGTGTTGAGGTCGCTGACCATCTGCTCAGCTGCTGGCAGTTCACTGGCTAAGCGGCTGCCGGCTTCCTGGGCCCGGGAGAGGCCGTCTTGCAGTTCCTTGTGGCTTTCCTTGAAGTCTTCCGCGTCTTCTTTGAGATATTCCCTGGTGCTCTTGCCGTTTTCATCTGGCAAAAAGGCAAAGACCGCCCCTGCTGCTGCCCCGAGCAAAAAGCCCAGGCCAAAGTGCTTGAAATTCCGCATTTCTCTTCCCCCTCAGTTAAAACTGGGCCTTGATCCGGTCGCAGACTTCCTGGTACTTCTTTTCGTCGTACTGGTCGGCATTGTTTCTGGTGAAGAACTTGATGCCGTCGCCTTCCCAGCGGGGGATAAAGTGGATATGAGAGTGCATGACCACCTGGCCGGCAATTTTACCGTTGTTGCTGGTGACATTCATCGCCTGGATCCGCGGGTCAGAAGCCTTGATGGCCTTGGCGATTTCCGGCACGTATTGCATAAAGCGGCTGGCGTCTTCAGCGCTGTAGTCAAAGAAGTTGGTCAAGTGCTTCTTTGTCACCATCAATACGTGGCCTTCGTTGACCTGGGAAATGTCCAAAAAGGCCTTCACGTCGTCATTTTCAAAAACGGTGTAGCTGGGAATTTCGCCGCGGATAATCTTACAGAATAAACAGTCGTCAATTAATTCAGCCTTAGTCATTGTATTACCTCTGATCAATTTTAATGAGTTATTTTTTCAGTTTCTCTATGTCTCCATGCTATCATAATAGGCAGATAAAAACATGAAGAAAGATAGGGAAAATATGACTTTAGAAATATCGCATTTGACCGGGGGCTACAGCGGCATCCCGGTAATCAAAGACGTCAATCTGACCATCGCTTCCGGTGAGGCGATCGGCTTGATTGGCTTGAACGGGGCTGGCAAGTCGACCACCATCAAGCACCTGCTGGGCCTTTTGCGCCCGCAAGCCGGCAAAATTACTTTAAACGGGATCAACCTGGCTGAGAAGCCAGCTGAATTTAAAAAGCTGGTGGCCTATATCCCGGAAACGCCAGTCATTTACCCGGAACTGACCTTGAAAGAGCACCTGGAACTGACCATCCTGGCCTACCAGCTGGATCCGGATAAAGCCTGGGAAAAGGCTAGAAAGCTTTTGACCATGTTCCGCCTGGCAGACAAATTTGACTGGCTGCCGGTGCACTTTTCAAAAGGGATGCAGCAGAAGGTGATGATCGTGGCCGCCTTCTTGACTGACGCCCAGCTTTTAGTGATCGATGAGCCATTTACCGGCCTGGACCCTCTGGCTGTCGCCAACTTCATCGGCCTCATCAAAGAAGCGCAAGAGTCTGGCAAGGAAATTCTGATGACGACCCACGTATTAGCCGATGCCCAGAAGGCCATCAAGACCTACGCGATCTTAAACCAGGGCACGATCGAGTTCACCGGCAGCCTGGATGAAATCAGGGGCCACTATGGCTTAGAGGCCAGCGACTCCTTTGACAAGCTCTATCAGCTCTTGTACCAGGAGCAGAAAAATGCGTGAGTTGGCAAAGAAGAGACTGCAGGGTAACTTCCAGCAGTCAGCCAAGTATTTGGCCTTGGTTTTCAACGATTTCTTTGTCCTGGCTCTGATCTTCATCTTTGGGGCAGTCATGTTCTGGTATGCCCAGGTGATGAAGGTCCTGCCGGTAAAGGCCTGGTACTATCCCCTGGTATTATCCGCCTTGCTTTGGCTGGCCTACTTGCCGGGCAAACTGGTGACCCTATTGCAGACGGCTGACCGGCAGTTTTTGTTGGCCACTGACGACCGGCTGGATGATTACCTGGCTCCCATGCGCCGCTACAGCTTAGTTCTGCCGGCCTTGCTTTTGGCCTTAGCTGGCGGGATCATGTATCCCTTCGCCAGTTTAAAAATGGGCCTCAGCAATCTCAACTACTTTAGCTTGGTCTTGGCCCTCTTTTTCGCCAAGGTCTTTGAGCAAGGGGCGGTCAGCCGCAGCCTGACTTTTGACCACAGGGTCAAGCAGGTGACCTGGCTGATCAGGCTAGTCCTATTAGCCCTGCTTTTAGCGAGTTTGTATTTCTTGCCAAATGCCTTGTACCTGCTTTTGGCCCTTGCCGTTATCGCAGTTTTGGCCTTACAGGCCTGGAAAAATTCCGCCTTTGACTGGCAGTACGCCATTGACTATGAAGCAAGGCGGAAAGAGACGGTTTACGCCGGCTTTGCCCTGTTTACTGACGTCAAGGAAAGACAGGTCAATATCAAGCGGCGGAAGTATCTGGACTTTTTATTGCCGCCTTTTGGCAAGGAAAGCCCAAACAGCTTCTTGTACCGGCGGACTCTTTTGCGGGACCCGGAATACTTGAACCTTTTGGCCCGGATGACGGCATTTGCTGTTTTGTTAACAGCCATGATCCAGGATCCGGTCTGGTCTCTGCTCCTGTCCGGCTTGGTCATGTACTTAACCGTCTGGCAGCTCCTGCCTTTAGGGCAAAAATATGACCAGAACATCATGTACCGGGTCTACCCGATTGCCCAAAAAGAGCGGGGACAGGAAGTCAGCCGGGTCTTGGCCTGGGCCTTGCTTTTGCAGACGGGGCTGATTATAATTTTCTGGCTGGCCATTGTGCCGGGCCAGTTTGCCTGGAGCCTCTTGCTCTTGGTCTGGTGCGGCCTTTTGGCCAAAGGCTACCTGCCTTACAAGACCCAGCAGCTGGCGAAAAAATCCCGCTACAAGAAGCGGAAAAAATAGGGCAAAAGGGTAAAAAAGCAAACGGTAAAATAAGATATAGATAAAACTAAGAATTAGAAAGAACAGAGAGACATGCGTTTAAAGAACAAGCCTTGGGCAAACAAACTGGTAGAAGAGCACCCGGAAAGCGCCTTGGACTGGCCGGATCCAGCGGAAAAGATCGACTGGGCAGCCCGCTTTGGCAACGACAAGCCAATTGAAATCGAAGTCGGCTCAGGCAAGGGGCAGTTTATTACTACTTTGGCTAAGCAGCACCCTGACCGCAACTTCGTGGCCGTGGAAATCCAGAAGACGGCAGCCGGCATCATCTTGAAAAAGAAGCTGGACGAGGGGCTGGATAACCTGCAGATCCTCTGCGCCGACGCGGCCAACCTGGTAGCCTACTTCGGGGAAAACTCCACCAGCAAGATCTACCTCAACTTCAGCGATCCCTGGCCAAAGAGCCGGCATGAAAAGCGCCGCTTGACCTACAAGGACTTTTTAGCCAAGTACCAGGCAGTCTTGACCGGCGACGGGTTGATCGAATTCAAGACCGACAACTCCGGCCTGTTTGCCTACAGTGTCAAGAGCATGAACAATTACGGGATGCACTTTGACTTCGTGTCAGTTGACCTCCACCACGAAAGCGAAGAAATCGTGGAAAAGAACGTGGAAACTGAGTATGAGCACAAGTTTGCCAGCAAGGGGCAGCCGATCTACTGCCTGCACGCGGGCTTTATGGCCAAGTAAAAAATTTCCTTTTGCCGGGAAAATCGGTTAAAATAGCTAGTAAATATTTCTCTTATTAAAAGTAAGAAGGAGGCAAACATGGAAGAATATAAAGTAGTTGACCAGACAAAGCTGGCAGACTTAGTCAAGAGCGGGCGGACGGTTGTCGAATTTTCTGCTGACTGGTGCTCAGACTGCCGCTTTTTGGAACCTGCCATGCCAGCAATCGAAGCTGACTTCGCAGACAGCAAGTTCATCAAGATCGACCGGGACGGCTCCATCGACTTGTGCAAGGAAATGAACATTATGGGAATTCCTTCATTTGTTGTCTACCAAGATGGGCAAGAAATTGGTAGACTAGTTAATGGAGACCGCAAGACCAAGCAGGAAGTAGAAGCATTTTTGCGGTCGCTTGACTAGATAAGAGGGGACTTGAGATCAAATGATCACTAGTATTAACAAAGTAAGCTATCCCAACACTTTGATCGTCATCTTGGCGCAAGGAGATGGCGAAAGCAATTTCGAAGAAAAGGCCGACGTAACCCGGGTTACGGACGGCAAGGGCGAATTGACCGGCTTCAACTTCTTTAACGTTGACCAGGTACTGGACTACGACAAGCTGCCAAACGGCCAAGTTAAGCTGGATGAAGACCAAGTCGCAGCTTTGAACGAAAAACTGGCCAGCGTTGGTTTTTCCGACAAGCTGACTGTGGCCAAGCCAACCCTGGTTTACGGCTACGTTAAGGAATGCGCTGCCCACCCGGACTCTGACCACTTGCACGTAACGCAAATTGACGTTGGCGATGGTCAGGACCACCAAATTGTCTGCGGGGCACCAAACATCGCCCAAGGGCAAAAGGTCGTTGTGGCTCTGCCTGGCACCTTGATGCCAAACGGCGCACAGATTTGGCCAGGCGCCTTGCGCGGGGTTGAATCAGACGGGATGATCTGCTCAGCCAGAGAACTGGGCTTGGCTCATGCTCCGCAAAAGCGGGGGATCATGGTTGTTCCGGACAGCTTCAAGATCGGTGACGAATTTGAACCGACCAAGTGTGACGAACTGCTGGCCAGCGGCGCTATCACCCTGTAATTGTTAAAAAACGGCAAAAAATAAAGAGCTTTCGGCTGATTATGGCCCGGAGCTCTTTTTTCTTGGCCCAAGAATGATAAAATAAGGGTCGAACGTTTGAAACAAATGGAGCGAAAAAATGTTAGACAAGACTAAACAAATTTGGTTTATTGGGATCAAGGGGACCGGGATGGCTTCCTTGGCCTTGATTTTGCACGACCTGGGCTACAAGGTTGCCGGCAGCGACATCGACAAGTACACCTTCACCCAGGACCCGCTGGAAGCAGCTGGGATTGAAGTTGCTTCCTTCTCCAAGGACAACATCAAGGGAAGCGGCCAGGTGATCGTCAAGGGTAACGCTTTTAAGAGCGACAACATCGAAGTTGCCGCCTGCGAGGAAAAGGGCGTCAAGTGGCAAAGCTACCCGGACACGGTTGAAGAAATCGTCCAGCAGTACACCAGTATCGGGGTTGCGGGTTCCCACGGCAAGACTTCAACCACCGGCCTTTTGGCAACGGTTTTGGGCGAAGCCGCTCCGACTTCTTTCCTGATCGGTGACGGGATGGGGAAGGGGGTCAAGGACTCCCGCTTCTTCGTCTACGAAGCTGACGAATACCGGCGGCACTTCCTGGCCTACCACCCGGACTACCAGATCATGACCAATGTCGACTTTGACCACCCTGACTACTTCAAGGACAGAGACGACTATGCCTCAGCCTTCCAGACGGCGGCTGACCAGACTAAGAAGGGGCTTTTTGTCTGTGGCGATGACGAACGCCTGCAGAAGATCCAGCCAAAGACGGCCAAGAAGTACACTTACGGCTTGAAAGACAGCGATGACTTCCAGGCCTTTGACGTGGTTAAGACCACTGAAGGGGCCAAGTTCCATGTCCGGGCTAATGGGGAAGACTTAGGCGAATTTACTATCCACCTTTTCGGTGACCACAATGTGATGAACGCTACGGCGGTTATTGCTATTGCCTTTACTGAAGGCATCGACCTTGATGTAGTCAGAAAGGGTCTGGTTAAGTACACCGGGGCCAAGCGCCGCTTCAGCGAAAAGGACTTCGGTGACACGGTGGTCATCGATGACTACGCACACCACCCAACTGAACTGCGGGCTACGATTCAAGCAGCCCGGCAGAAGTTCCCGGACCGGAAGCTGGTTACCATCTTCCAGCCGCACACTTACTCCAGAACCAAGGAATTCGAAGAAGAATACGTAGAGATTCTGAAGGGGGTCGACAAGGCCTTCTTGACGCCGATTTACGGGTCAGCCAGAGAAAAGGCCGGTGATATTAAGAGTGAAGACATTACCAGTCAGATTCCAGGCGCGGAAGTCATCGACTTTGACAACTTGCAGGACCTTTTGGTTTACAAGGGCGACTGCATCGTCTTCATGGGTGCTGGCGACATTCCTAAATACGAAGTAGCATTTGAGAAGATGCTGGAAAAGTAAGCCGCTGGGAAAATTACGAGTTTAATAGTTAAGAGACAAGCCGCTGATTGGTCAGCGGCTTGTTTTTGTTTGCTTGTCCCAGCACATGTCCAACCTTGTAATCTCCCTGGTTTATATCATCTATATGGCAGGGATGGGCATTACCGTTGGCTCAATCATGACTAACGACCTGGCCAGTTTGAAGCCTAGCCCGTCGGCCTAAGGTAATGCTTTCTTAAACACCATCCAGCAGTTCGCTGGGTCGATCGGGACTTCCATCACTTCAGCCATCGTGGCCCTCAGCCAGTCCCAATACGGGTCAAAGGGTCCGCGGCCAACGGCAATCGGTACCCAGCATGCCTTTATTTTCTTATCCGTCTTGGTTGTCATCCTCTGGCTCATGTTCTACAAGAACGTGAAAATAAGAAGCGGATCTAAATAATTAACGAACTAGCAAAAACTGTTAAAATACATATAGGTATTTTGACAGTTTTTATTTTGCAAGGAATGACAATGAACAAGAAGAAGTTACTTTTAATCGATGGTAATTCCGTGGCCTTCCGGGCCTTTTTCGCCATGTACCAGCAGCTGGACAAGTTTAAGAATCCAGAAGGTCTCCACACCAACGCCCTCTATGCCTTTAAAAACATGCTGGACGTGGTCCTGAAGCAGGAAGACCCAAGCCATATCCTGGTGGCCTTTGACGCCGGCAAGACCACTTTCAGAACAGCCATGTACAAAGAATACAAGGGCGGCCGGGACAAGACCCCGGCAGAACTTTCCGAACAGCTCCCTTACCTGCGGGAAATGCTCAAGGACATGGGAATCAAGAGCTACGAACTGTCCAACTATGAAGCCGACGACATCATCGGCACCATGGCTAAAAAGGGAGCCGAAGCCGGCTATGAAGTGGCCGTTGTTTCCGGGGACAAGGACTTGACCCAATTGGCCAGTGACAATGTCACCGTCTACGTGACCAAGTCCGGGGTAACTAAACTGGAAGCCTTCACTCCAGACCACATGAAAGAAGTCAACGGGGTGACCCCGACTGAGTTCATCGACATGAAGGCTTTGATGGGTGACCCGTCCGACAACTACCCAGGCGTGGCCAAGGTCGGCCCCAAGACTGCCTCTAAATTGATCCAGGAATACGGCAGCGTGGAGAACTTGTATAACCACGTTGATGAAATGAAGAAGTCCAAGCTGAAGGAAAATCTGATCGCCAGCAAGGACAATGCCCTTTTGGGTAAAAAGCTGGCCACCATCAACTGCGACAGCCCGGTGGAAGTGACCCTTGATGACCTTAGCTATGAGGGCAGCAATATCGACGACCTCCGTCGCTTCTACGAAAAGATGAACTTCCGCCGCTTTCTGGCCGACTTGACCCAAAAAGGGGAGTTGACTGAAAACAAGACGGAAGTTAAAAAGCAGGACTATGTCGTGCTCAGTGCTGATAACTTAGACCAGCTGCCAAAGGCTGCTGAAGTTACTTTCTACCTGGCCATGTTTGGCGACAACTACCACCTGGCCGACTTCGCCGGTTTTGCCTTGAAAATCGGCGGGGAAACTTTCGTCAGCCGGGACGTCTTCCTCTTGCAAGAAAGCCCCTTGAAGGGAATGCTGGAAGATTCTGCCGTTCAAAAGAACGTTTTTGACTTAAAGCGGACCACTTACGGCCTCTACCGGCTGGGAATCAAGGCTGAATCTTTGACCTTTGACCTGCTCCTGGCTTCTTACCTGGTTGACAATGAGAAAAATTCCAACGACCTGGGTGAACTGGTACAAGGCTACGACTACTTTGACTTAAAGACCGACCTGGAAGTCTACGGGAAGGGGAAGAATGCTAAGATTCCGGCAGATGACGCTGTCTTCTTCAACCACCTGGCCGGCAAGACCGCGGCGATCGCGGCTTTGAAGGACAGTCTGTTAAAGCAGTTAAAGGACCACGAGCAAGACGACCTCTACGACTCGATCGAACTGCCAACGGCCAGAGTCCTGGCCAAGATGGAGATGAACGGGATCAAGGTCCAGCCTTCCCGCTTAAAGGAACTGGAAAACGACTTTGCTGTCCGTTTAAAGGAACTGGAAGAGAAGATCTACAAGGAAGCCGGAGAAGAATTCAACTTGAATTCACCAAAGCAGCTGGGGGTCATCCTCTTTGAAAAGCTGGGCCTGCCAGTTATCAAGAAGACCAAGACTGGTTACTCCACTTCAGTTGAAGTCTTGAACCAATTGAAAGAACAAAGCCCGGTTGTCAGTGACATCCTGGAATACCGGCAGATTTCCAAGATCCAGTCTACCTACGTTAAGGGCCTCTTAGACGTCATCGATGAGCGTGACGGCCGTATCCACACCCGCTACCTGCAGACTTTGACGGCAACTGGCCGCCTGTCTTCAGTTGACCCTAACCTGCAGAACATCCCAACCAGAACGGAAGAAGGCAAGCAGATCAGAAAGGCTTTTGTCCCATCAAGTCCGGATGGCTATATCTACTCCTGCGACTACTCCCAAATCGAGCTCCGGGTTCTGGCCCATGTCTCAGCCGACCCGAACATGCAGGAAGCCTTCAAGAACGGCTACGACATCCACGCCCACACGGCCATGAAGATCTTCCACTTAAGCAGCGTTGACGAAGTAACGTCTTTGCAAAGACGGCGGGCCAAGGCGGTCAACTTTGGGATCGTCTACGGGATCTCCGATTACGGCCTCTCCAAGAACCTGGACATCTCCCGCAAGCAGGCCAAGGAATTCATCGACGAATACTTTGAGCAATACCCAGGCATCCAGG
Source organism: Lactobacillus delbrueckii subsp. delbrueckii DSM 20074 = JCM 1012 (assembly GCF_001433875.1). Lineage (GTDB taxonomy): Bacteria > Bacillota > Bacilli > Lactobacillales > Lactobacillaceae > Lactobacillus > Lactobacillus delbrueckii. The sequence goes on along the minus strand of NZ_AZCR01000022.1, from coordinate 9,107 downwards.
CCTACATGGACCGGGCTGTTAAAGACGCCAGAGAAAAGGGCTACGCGGAAACCATCATGCACCGCCGCCGCTACCTGCCAGATATTCACGCTAAGAACTTTAATGTCCGCTCTTTCGCGGAAAGAACGGCGATCAACTCCCCAATCCAAGGGTCAGCCGCGGACATCATGAAGATTGCCATGATCAACATGCAAAAGAAGCTGGATGAACTGGGATTAAAGACCAAGATGGTTGTCCAGGTCCACGACGAATTGATCTTTGACGTACCAGCTGATGAACTGGAAACGATCCAGAAGATTGTCCCGTCAGTCATGCAGGCAGCTGTTAAGTTGGACGTGCCTTTAGTCGCTGACGCCGGTTGGGGCCATGACTGGTATGAAGCAAAGTAGGAGGTAGAAAATGCCAGAAATGCCAGAAGTTGAAACGGTCCGCCGGACCCTGCGGCCCTTGGTCGTGGGCAAAACGATCGACCATGTCGATATTTGGTACGACAAGGTCATCACCGGCGACCCGGAAACTTTTAAAAGGGAGTTAAAGGGCAAGACCTTTACCGCCGTTGACCGCTATGCCAAATTCCTGCTCTTCCGTTTAGGCGACTTGACGGTCGTTTCCCACTTGCGGATGGAAGGCAAGTACCATCTAACGACCTGGGATGCACAGGTAGACAAGCATGAGCACCTGCAGTTTGCCTTTACCGATGGAAGCAGCCTCCGCTACGCGGATGTCCGCAAATTCGGCCGCCTGCAATTGGTGGAAACTGGAACTGAATTCCAGGTCACCGGCTTGAAGAATTTGGGCGTTGAAGCAAATAGTCCAGAATTTAGCTTGGACTACTTTGAAAAAGGCTTGAAGAAGAGGAGCATGAACATCAAGAGCCTGCTCATGAGTCAGACCCTGGTGGCCGGTCTGGGCAACATCTATGTTGATGAAGTCCTCTGGCAAAGCCGGATTAACCCCTTAACGCCAGCTAACGAATTAACCAAGGACCAGGTCAAGTGCCTCCATTCAGCCATCAATGAAACCATAGAAGAAGCTACTAAATACGGCGGCACGACCGTCCACAGCTTCTTAAACGCGGAAGGGGAGTCCGGCCACTACCAGGAAAAGCTCAAGGTCTACGGCAAGGAGGGGCAGCCATGCCCCCGCTGCGGGGAAGACTTTGTCAAGATCAAGATCAGCGGGCGGGGAACCACCTACTGCCTGCATTGTCAAAAGAGGTAAAAGATTAGATGACTTTTTATCTGGGACTGACCGGCGGGATTGCCACGGGCAAGTCGACCGCCAGCCGGATATTAAAAGAGCTGGGCTGCCAGGTCATTGACAGCGACTTGATTGCCCACCAGCAGGCCGAAGTGGGCCAGGTCTCCTGGCAAAGGATCTTAGAAGAATTCGGGCCGGACTTCTTCAATGAAGATAAGAGTCTTAACCGCAAGAAGCTGGGCCAGTATGTCTTTGCCAATCCTAAGGCTTTGGCCAAATTGTCTAAAATTACCCAAGGCGAGGTCTTAAAAGAAGTTCAAAAGCAGATGAAAGACAGCCAGGCTTCTGTTTGCGTCATCGATGTTCCCCTGCTCTTTGAGGCTGGCTGGCAGGACTACTTTGACGCTGTCCTCTTGATCGCGGCCCCGGAAGAAGTGGAACTGGACCGCTTGATGAAGCGGGACTCTTTAAGTGAAGCAGAAGCTAAAAGGCGGATGCAGGCCCAGCTGCCCTTAGGGGAAAAACGCCTGTTGGCTAGCTATGTCCTTGAAAATACTGGTACAATAGAAGAATTAAGAGATAAATTGAGCAATCTGCTGAAAACTATCGCGTGAAAGGAGCTTCACAATGCTTTGTCCAAATTGCCATCAAAACGCCTCCCGGGTTATTGACTCCCGGCCAACTGACGAAGGGCGGACCATCCGCCGGCGGCGGGAATGCGAAAACTGCGGCTACCGCTTTACGACTTTTGAACGGGTGGAACAGTCACCCCTTTTGGTGATCAAGAACGACGGCACCAGAGAGGCCTTCAGCCGGGAAAAGATCCTGAACGGGGTGGCGGCTGCCTGCCAGAAGCGGCCGGTAACCAGCGAGCAGCTCAACAAGCTGGTCGACAATGTTGAAAACCGGATCCGGGCTAAAGGAGTCGGCGAAATCTACTCCAAGGAAATCGGGGAACTGGTCATGGACCAATTAGCAGACATTGACGACGTGGCCTACATCCGCTTTGCTTCCATCTACCGCCAGTTCACTGACATGTCCAGCTTCATGAAGACCATGGAGGACATGATGGACCGGCACAGCAAGGCCAAGTAGTCCATGTACGAAAATTCCAATCCCCGCCTCAGGTACGTCGTTTTAAATGAGCTGGCCGACCAGTCAGGGCAAGGGCAGGTCTTAATCAAGCTCTACCAGCCCTTGATCGGGGCTTTAGGGGTTGCCCTCTACCAGACCCTGGTCCAGGGCTTTGATCCTTACCGGTCTTTGTCGGCTTCAAGTGCCCTGTACAACCTGCAAGAAGACCTGGACTGCAGCCTCCGCCAGCTCTGGCAGGCCCTGCATAAGCTGGAAGCTGTGGGGCTACTCAAGACCTATGTCAGCCACAATCTCCGCTTGGGGGATATCCTGGCTTTTAAGCTGCACGCAGTGCCGGAGGCCAGTGAGTTTTTCAACACTTCGCTGTTAGCCAGCCTCTTAAAAGAAAAAGTTGGCGGGGTCCGCTTCAGCCAGCTGTCCCGGGAATTTGCCAAGCAGGCCCAGGTCAAGGAGCGGCAGCTGGACAACCTAGAAGAAGTTTCCGCTTCCTTTTTTGAAGTCTTCCGCCTGCCGGAAAATGAGGCCATCAATCCTTCTGAAGACGTCCAAAAGGCGGCTGAGGAAAATGCCGGCCAGAAGACGGAAGAAGCCCAGGTCAACTTAAAGCAGATCGACTGGCAGTATTTGAAAGACCGCTTCGTGACTTACCAGATCCCGGAAAGCGAGATCGACCGGCAGAAAGACGAAATCCGGTCCATCATGGAACTTTACGGCTTAAGCGAGGAAGAGTTTATCAACGAAACCCTGCCAACCCTGCATGGCAGTTACCAGCTGGACGTTGCGGCGATCAGAAAGAGCCTCAACTACAACTACAAGGCTGACCACCGCCGCAAGCAGGTAATCAAGCGCCAGGAAGAAAAGCAGGACCGGCCGAGTGTGGACCAGCAAGACCAGCAGTTTTTAGACCTGGTGAAGAGCAAGTCCCCGGTCAACTTCCTGGATGACATGAAGCGGGAAAAGGGCGGCTTTACCACGGCCAGAGAGCGGCAGATCGTCTATGATTTGCGGGAAAATATCGGCCTGGAAATGGACTTGATCAATGTTCTGGTCTACACCTGCCTCAACTACCAGCCGGTTTTGACCCAGGATTTGGCCTACCGGATTGCCAACGACTGGCTGCAAAAGGGAATCATGACCCCGGAAGCCGCCATCAAGCACCTGCGCGCTGGGAAGGAACAGGCCCAGTCAGGGCAAAAGAAGAACTACCCGGCATATTCAGGCAGCCGGCGGCTTGAACAGGGGACTGACTGGAACAAGAAGCAGTTTGTCCAGCCGGTCAATATTTCTGATGAAGACCTGCGGAAGATGCTGCAGGGGCCGGACAAGAAAGACAAGTAAGGGTGATTAGATGAGAGCAATTGGCGACATGTTGAATGATGCGGCTAAGGCCGCGGCAGCCAAGAACGGGCAGGATTTTTCGGCGGAATCATTTGAAAAGATGAAAAAACAGGTCTTCGCTGACCCCGACGTCCGGGCCTTTCTGACGGCCCACCAGGACCAGCTGACTAAGGAGAGCGTGGACGCCAGCTTTGCCAGCCTCTATGAATACTGCCGGCAAAAAGACAGCCACGACAAGGTGATCAGCGGCTATTTGCCCCAGCTTTTCATGGAGGGTCCTTTAATCGGGATTCGTTACCAGGCCAGCCAGGACAAGCAGCGCCGGGACAAAGAAGCAGCAGCCAAGCGGCGGATTGAGTTGATTGACCTGCCGGAGAAATTGCGCCGGGTCAAGCTGGCTGACTTGGACATGGCCGATGACCGCAAGCAGGCCTTGTTTGAAGTGGGGGCCTTTTTGCAGGCTTACCAGAGCAATCCCCATGCCAAGGGCCTCTATTTAAGCGGGGACTTCGGAGTCGGGAAGACCTACATTTTAGCGGGCCTGGCCAACCGGGTAGCGGAAATGGGCGGCAGGGTGATCTTTTTGCACATGCCGACCTTTATCGCTGGTTTGTCCAGCCACTTCGGCGACAACAGCCTGCAGACGGAAATCCAGCGCCTGGCGGTTTGCGATGTCTTGATTTTGGACGACATCGGGGCCGAGACCCTCAGTCCCTGGTCAAGAGACGACGTTTTAGGTGTGATTCTCCAGGCCCGGATGGACAATGACCTGCCGACCTTCTTTAGTTCCAACTTTGACATGAAGACCCTGGAGAGCCACTTTAGCGCGACCAAGAACGCGGATGACCCGGTCAAGGCGGCCCGGCTGATGCAAAGAGTCCGCTATTTGGCTAAAGAAGTGGTGGTTTACGGGAACAACCGCCGCCTGCCTTAGATTTTTTGAAAAAAATGGCAAAAAAGCCTTGTCTTATTCGGGCAAGGGGGTATAATCGAAAAGTAAATAGAAGACATGATTCCTCCCGCTTCAGAGAGAGGGGCCCAGTTCTGAAAGCCCCCATTTGGGAGGAACCCCACCTTCTATGACCCCAAAAGATAAATGACAAGGTTGGACGCCGTTATCAGTCCAATAAGAGAGGCCGCTTTAGGCCTGAATTTTGGGTGGAACCACGATGATTAATCGTCCCGAGCATGTATTTGTGCTCGGGACTTTTTTGTTTTTGGAGGATTTAAACCAATGAGTTTTGCTTTGACTCTGCCAGATGGCTCAAAGAAAGAATTTGACGTAGCTGTTTCCGTTGCTGACCTTGCTTCCAGCATCTCAACTTCCCTGGCTAAGAATGCCGTTGCTGGCAAGGTTGACGGGGAAATCAAGCCCCTTGATTTTCAGCTGGACGCTGACCACGAAGTTGCCATTTTGACCAACAAGGACGCTGAAGGTTTGAGCGTCTTGCGGGCAACTGTTGCCTTCGTTTTGGAAGCCTTGGTTAAGGACAAGTACCCGGAAATCAAGCTGGGCCAGGCTGAAGTTTCAGAAGACGGCTTCTTCATCGAAACTGACAAGGAAGACCAAATCAAGGTTACTGAATTGCCAGACTTGGAAAAGGCCCTGCAAAAGGCTATCAAGAACGGCGAAGCCATTGAACACGTACAAGTAGCTAAGAGCGAATTGGCTGAAGCCTTCAAGGACGACCCATACAAGAGCGAACTTTTGGCCAAGGAAGGCGACGTGGTTGACGCTTACAAGCTGGGCGACTTCGTTGACTTTGGCTTTAGCGCGCTTTTGCCAAACACTGGTAAGATCAAGAAGTTCAAGCTCTTGTCAGTAGCTGGTGCCTACTGGAAGGGCAAGAGCTCAAACCCAATGCTGCAAAGAATCTTCGGGACTGCCTTCTTCAAGGAAGCTGACCTGGAAGCTGACCTTAAGCGGCGGGCAGAAATCAAGGAAAGAGACCACCGGACTATCGGCCGGGACCTGGATCTTTTCTTCGTTGACCCTAAGGTTGGGGCAGGTTTGCCATACTGGATGCCAAAGGGTGCCACTATCCGCCGGATCATTGAACGCTACATCGTGGACAAGGAAGTCGCAGCCGGCTACCAACACGTTTATACGCCAGTTTTGATGAACCTGGACGCCTACAAGACTTCCGGCCACTGGGCTCACTACCGGGAAGACATGTTCCCGCCAATGGACATGGGTGAAGGCGAAATGCTGGAATTGCGGCCAATGAACTGCCCATCCCACATCCAAATCTATAAGCACCACATCCGGTCCTACCGGGAACTACCAATCCGGATTGCTGAACTGGGGATGATGCACCGCTACGAAAAGTCTGGTGCCTTGTCAGGTCTGCAACGTGTCCGGGAAATGACTCTGAACGACGGTCACACTTTTGTAGCTCTGGACCAAGTTCAAGAAGAATTTGCCAGAACTTTGCAAATCATCATGGACGTTTACCACGACTTCGACATCAATGACTACTACTTCCGTCTTTCATACCGGGATCCAAAGAACACTGACAAGTACTTTGCCAACGATGAAATGTGGGAAAGAAGCCAAAGCATGCTGAAGGCAGCCATGGACGACATGGGCCTGGACTACGTTGAAGCTGAAGGTGAAGCTGCCTTCTACGGTCCAAAGTTGGACATCCAAACCAAGACTGCTTTGGGCAACGACGAAACCATGTCAACCATCCAACTGGACTTCATGCTGCCAGAACGCTTTGAACTGTCATACATCGGCGCTGATGGCGAAGAACACCGTCCAGTTATGATCCACCGCGGGATTGTCGGTACTATGGAACGCTTTATCGCTTACCTGACTGAAATCTACAAGGGTGCCTTCCCAACTTGGCTGGCTCCTGTTCAAGCTGAAATCATTCCAGTTAACCTGGACGCTCACTCAGACTACGCTAAGAAGGTTCGCGACGAACTGGTAGCCAAGGGCTTCAGAGCAGAAATCGACTTCAGAAATGAAAAGCTGGGCTACAAGATCCGTGAATCACAAACCCAAAAGGTACCTTACACTCTGGTGCTTGGGGATGATGAAATGAACGCCGGCACGGTTAACGTTCGTTCTTACGGGACTGAAGAACAAAACTCCGAGAGTCTGGCTGAGTTCATGGACAAGTTGAGCAAGGACGTAGCAAGCTACTCCCGCGAAGACTAATTCCTTCCTTACAAAATTGAACCCTTTCTGACATAAAAAAGCATCCTGTCTCAACTCTGAGGCGGGATGTTTTTGCGTATGGGGTTCTATTTTTAGACTTACATCATGTCGAAGGTAATTAAGTGGCAGTCGACTTGCTGGGCAAGCTGCTGGCATTTATCAGTAAAGCCGGTCTTGGAGAACAGGTAGTAATTTTTCTTAGGAGTGGGGAAGAGGCTGCTTCGGTAGATGAGAGTTTCGAGGATATCCGCGGAGATCGGTTCGTTTTTCCACTTGCATTCGCCAAAGTAGCCGTTCAGCTTTTGGTCATCGAAACCGACAATGTCCATTTCGACTTGCTTCTTTTCCTTGGGATCCGGTCCCCACCAGTTGCCTAAGTTGACAAAAGGCTCTGGCATCAGGTCTGGATCAAACAGTTTGGACCAGAGGTATTCTTGGGAGAGTTTTTCAAATTCTGGTCCCATGAAGTAGGGGGAGCTGCTTAATGATGTAGTCTAAAATTGGCTCGGTAATCCCCCGTTCGATAAAGCTGACCCGTTTGCCGACGAAAGTATACCAGAAGCGGAACATGCCATCTTTGATGGCATAGATGGTCTTTCGGCTTCTGGCTTTATCAAGTTCCGTAACCGGCAACCGTTTTTCGACAATGCTCAGGTCGATCAAATTGTCCAGGTAAGGGCTAAGGGCTCCGCTGGCAATACCAGTTTTAGTTGAGATCTCTGACTGCCGGCTGGCCCCGGCCGCGATGGCACTGATGATTGAGCTGTAGCTTGCCGGCTCGCGGAGTTCTTGATTGAGCAGACTCATCGGCTCGGCATAGAGCATGGCGATGGTGGTTAAGAAATTGTCCTTGATGTTCTCCCTAAGTGATTTTTTGGTAGACATCAGGGAGAGGTAGAGGGGAATTCCGCCGGTGATGGCATTGAGTTCAAAAACGTCTTCCTTATTTAATTGCGGGAAAAATTCTTCGGCATCATGCAGGCTGAAGGGTTTCAGCTTAAACTGAGCAGTTCTGCGGCCATAAAGCGGGCTCTTGTAGCCAAGGACCCGCTTTTCCATGAAGGACATGGAGCTGCCGCTGAGGATAAGAAAGAATTTTTTCTGCTTAAAATAATGGTCGATGTAGGATTGCAGCATTGAACTGATTGGCGGATAGGCTTTCGCCAGGTAAGGAAATTCATCGATGACTAAGATTAAGCGGTCATTTTTCTCAGAGAGATGGACGAGATATTTGAAGGCCTGCTCAAAGGAAGCAAAATTAGGTCCATCCAGATAGCTGGGATCTTCGTAGGCGTGAATCGCGTCAGAAAAACGGGCCAGGTTTTCCAAGGCTTTTTCTTCAAGACCAGTAAAATAGATGGCCCGCTTGCCTTTAAGAAATTGGTTGATCAAGCTAGTTTTCCCGATACGACGGCGGCCATAGATGACCGCAAATTGAAAGCTGTCTTCTTGATAGAGCTTATTCAAAGCTGTAAGCTCTTGATTTCTGCCGATAAACATTGAAACACCTTGTTAGCAATAATACAGTTTACAATATTACACTTTACAAGTTTACGATATACAAGTTTACGATATTGTTAATTGAGGGATGCACCCTGTCTCAACACTGAGGCGAGATTTTTTGCGTATACAAGGACATATTTCAGATGAATGATTGATAAAAGCAAATGGAGAGTTTCCTTGATCAGTATGGCTATATATGATAATTTCAAAAGAAAGCGAATTAAAGAGATGAGAAAAGGAGAGGGAAAAGGTTGTGACTGTTAAAAAGTATTAATTTCATCCAGTACTAAATAGTAATTTTTCTTACCAATTCATGATATAATGCCGGTATCAAAAGATTGGAAGGAAGAAACGATTAGCGAACACATGTCCATATCAAAAGCAGCTGAGTATCTTAATGTTGCTAAGTCAACTCTCCGCAATTGGGAAGCTGGGGGATTGATTACTCCGCTTAGAACTGCCTCCAATCAACGTCGCTACACTAAAGAAATGCTAGATGAGCTTCTGCAAGGCAATATGAAAGCAGCTAAGCCTAAGAAGCTGCTGACCATCGGCTATTGCCGGGTTTCTTCTGGCCATCAAAAAGAAGACCTCCAAAGACAGAAGGATGTAGTGTCCAGATATTGTGAAGTCAATGGCTATCAGTTTAAGATCATTCAAGACGTTGGATCTGGTCTCGACTATAAGAAAAAGGGCCTAAAAGAGCTGATCAACATGATCTGCTAGAAGCAGTGTGAGCGAGTCGTTGTAAATTACCAAGACCGGGCTTGTTCGTTTTGGCTTTGAAATGATTGAGACAATCTGC
>NZ_AZCR01000021.1:9026-22068 GCF_001433875.1 Lactobacillus delbrueckii subsp. delbrueckii DSM 20074 = JCM 1012 | reverse complement strand
CCCCGATTGAATATCGGAATCATGTTTTAACAACCTTAACGGCGTAATACTAAATTGTCCCAATTTTGGGGGTCACATCATGTCACTCGTTGACATGTCTTTTTTTATAGGAGTCAAACAATCAATGAAAGCGCGTTTAATACTGGAAGATGGACACGTTTTTGAAGGCGAAAGCTTCGGCGCGGTCCATGATGTTATCAGCGAATTCGTCTTCAACACGGCAATGACTGGTTATGTGGAAGTCTTGACCGACCCGTCATATGCCGGTCAAAGCGTGGTTATGACCTATCCCCTGATCGGCAACTACGGTGTTCCCCTGGATGACCAGGAAGCCACCCACCCCTTTGTCGAAGCCTTTGTAGTAAGCGAGCTTTCCCGGCTGGGGTCCAATTTCCGCATGAACATGAGTCTGAACGACTACATGATTGAAAACAACATCCCCGGCATCCAAGGCGTCGACACCCGGGCCATCACCCGGATCCTGCGCAAAGAAGGCTGCATGAACGGGATGATCACTACTAAGGATTACGAAGTCAGCGAAGTAATTGACCAGATCAAGGCCTTCAAGATCCAAGGGGTCGTTGAAAAGTGCAGCTGCCTTGAACCCTACCATGTCGGCCAAGGTGACTACGAAGTTGCCCTCTACGACTTCGGTGCCAAGCGCAATATCGCCAGAGAACTGGCCAAAAGAGGCTGCCATGTCACAGTCCTGCCGGCTGACACCCCGGCCCAATATCTCTTAGACCACAACTTCGATGGGATCATGCTTTCAAACGGCCCCGGTGACCCGAGTGAATGCACGGAAATCATTGACCAGCTGAAAATTCTTGCTTCTTCCGGCATCCCGATCTTCGCCATCTGCCTGGGCCACCAGCTTTTAGCCTTAGCCCACGGCTTTGAGACGGAAAAAATGGTCTACGGCCACCACGGCAGCAATCACCCAGTCAAGGATCTGACCACTGGCCGGGTCTACATCTCCACGCAAAACCACAACTATGTGATCAAGGAAGACACGATTGATCCAAAGCAAGCCAAGGTCTGGTTCAAGAACGTCAACGACAAGACGATCGAAGGCCTGGAATACTTAAAGGAAAACATCAAGTCCGTCCAGTTCCACCCGGAAGCCTGCGGCGGCCCGCACGACACGGAATACCTCTTTGACAGCTTTATTGAAATGATGGGAGAACACAAGAATGCCTAAGCGCGACGATATCAAAAAAGTTTTAGTGATTGGTTCCGGCCCGATCATCATTGGCCAGGCCGCTGAATTCGACTATGCAGGGACCCAGGCCTGCCGGGCCCTCAGAGAAGAAGGCATCGAAGTTGTCCTGATCAACTCCAACCCGGCCACGATCATGACTGACGGCGACATGGCTGACCACGTCTACATCGAACCTTTGACTGTGCCAGTCGTTAAGCAATTGATGGAAAAAGAAAAGCCAGACGCCCTTCTGCCAACCATGGGCGGGCAGAACGCCTTGAACATTGCCATGGCATTAGCTGATGAAGGCTTTTTGGAAAAGCACCATGTCAAGACAATCGGTACTGACACCGACACGATCAAGATGGCTGAAGACCGGCTGGAATTCAAGAACTTGATGGAAAGAATCGGTGAACCGGTTGCCAAGTCAGTTGTCGTCAACTACGTTGAAGACGCCATTGCTTTTGCCAAGGAAATCGGCTATCCCGTAGTTGTCCGCCCGGCCTACACTTTGGGCGGGACTGGCGGTGGGATCGCCCACAATGAACAAGAACTGCATGAAATCTGTTCTAACGGCCTCCGCCTCTCCCGAGTTACTGAATGTTTGATTGAACAATCAATCGCCGGCTGGAAGGAAGTTGAATACGAAGTCATGCGCGATGGTGCCGGCAACTGCATCACCGTCTGCAACATGGAAAACATGGACCCGGTTGGTGTCCACACCGGTGACAGTATCGTGGTAGCGCCATCTCAAACCTTATCAGACAAGGACTACCAGATGCTCCGCTCCTCTGCCCTCAACATCATCACTGCCTTGAACATCAAGGGCGGCTGCAATGTCCAGTTTGCCCTCAACCCAGACTCCTTTGAATACTGCGTCATTGAAGTCAACCCTCGTGTTTCCCGGTCTTCTGCCCTGGCCTCAAAAGCAACTGGCTACCCTATCGCCAAGCTTGCTACCAAGATTGCTTTGGGCTACAACTTGGATGAAATCGTCAACGCCGTAACGGGCAAGACCTACGCTTCTTACGAACCAACCCTTGACTACATCGTCTGCAAGATTCCTAAGTGGCCTTTTGACAAATTCTACGACGCTTCCCGCAAGCTGGGCACCCAAATGAAGGCAACCGGGGAAGTCATGGCTATCTGCAATAACTTCGAAGGTGCCTTCATGAAAGCCCTCCGTTCGCTGGAACAAGACAGCTACTACCTTTATAATGAAGAAATTGCCCAGCTGTCAGCTGATGATCTCCGTAAAGACCTCCGCAAGATTGACGACAAGCGGGCCTTCAGAATTGCCGAAGCTTTGCGAAAGGGCGTCTCCATCCGGGAAATTCATGCCATTACCAAGATCGACGTCTGGTTCATTGACAAGATCAAGCACCTGGTTGAAATTGAAGACCGCCTCAAGAGCGAAGAACTGACGCCAGATCTTTTGAAACTGGCCAAGCACTGCGAATTCCCAGACCGGGTTATCGCCAGCTTAACCGGCAAGACGGCTGATGAAGTTTACTACCTCAGAAAGGGCTTGAAGATCACGGCTGCCTTCAAAACGGTCGACACCTGCGCGGCTGAATTTGACGCCGAAACGCCATACTTCTACAGCGTTTATGGCGGTGAACATGAAATCCAGCCAGACCGGTCCAAGAAAAAGGTGATTGTCTTTGGCTCCGGCCCAATCAGAATCGGCCAAGGGATTGAGTTTGACTACTGCTGCGTGCACAGTGTCTGCGCCCTGAAGGAAGCTGGCTACGAAACCATCATCGTCAACAACAACCCGGAAACTGTCTCAACTGACTTTGACATCGCCGACCGCCTCTACTTTGAACCATTAACGGCAGAAGACGTGCAGAGCATCATTGAACTTGAGCAGCCAGACGGGGCCATCGTCCAATTCGGCGGACAAACCGCGATTAAGCTCTCCCAGGACTTGATGAAGATGGGCGTGCCGATCCTTGGTACCTCTGCCGACAGTGTTGACGCGGCTGAAGACCGGGAAAGATTTGACGAGATTTTGGAAAAATGCCAGATCGACCGGCCGAAGGGGCAAACCGTCTTTACGGCTGAAGAAGCCTTAAAGGCCGCTAATGAGCTGGGTTACCCGGTTTTGGTCCGTCCTTCCTACGTTTTAGGCGGGGCCGGTATGGAAATCGCCTTAAATGACGGCGACCTCAAGCGCTTTATTGACCACATCACTTCCCAGTTCAACATTGAAGACCACCCGATCTTGATCGACAAGTACTTGGCCGGCAAGGAATGTGAAGTTGACGCTATCTGCGATGACGAAGGCATCTTGATTCCAGGGATCATGGAACACGTAGAAAGAGCTGGTGTCCACTCTGGTGACTCAATCTCCATCTACCCGCCGCAAAAGATCTCCCAGGAGATGAAGGAACGAATCGTAGAATATTCCAAGCGCCTGGCCAAGGCCTTGAGGGTCAAGGGGTTGATGAACATCCAGTTTATCGTTTACGAAAACAAAGTTTACGTGATCGAAGTCAACCCCCGCTCTTCCAGAACCATCCCTTATATCTCCAAAGTAACCGGGATTCCGCTGGTTGACGTGGCAACCAACGTCATCATTGGCAAGTCCATCAAGGAGCAAGGCTATGACTACGGTCTGGCTCCGGAAAAGAAGACAGTTGCCGTCAAGATGCCAGTCTTCTCCTTTGAAAAGATTACCGGAGCGGAAATTGCCTTGGGGCCGGAAATGAAGTCAACCGGTGAAGTTCTGGGAATTTCTGAAGACGTTGAAGAAGCCATGTACAAGGCCTTTATGGGGACTGGGCTGGATCTGCCTAAGCACAAGAAGGTTATCTGCACGATCAAGGATTCGGCTAAGGAAGAATTTTTGCCAATCGCCAAGGAATACCACGACTTCGGCTACGACCTGTACGCGACCCAAGGGACATACGACTTCTTGCAGAGTCATGGCATCCCTGCCCGCCTGGTCAACCGGATCAATGACAAAGAGAACACCATCTTTGACTTGATCTTGACGGAAACGGTCGACCTGGTCATCGACATCCCAACCAGAAACAACAACTTGAAGGACGGCTTCCTAATCCGCCGCTTTGCCGTAGAAGCCGGTGTGCCGATCTACACTTCCCTTGATACGGCGCGGGCCCTCATCCACGCCCTGGAAGCCAAGCACGACAACAAGATCTCCTTGGTCGACATCACCAAGCTGTAGAAACTGTATTCATCAATACTCAATAGTTTTAAACGTCAGCATTTGCTGGCGTTTTTCTTTGAAAAAGTTTCTAGATTTCCACTTGTAATAACTTAGCACATTAATCGTTGGGCCTACTGGGGCCGGCAAGACCACCCTGGTCAAGCTCTTGATGCGCTTTTACGAGTTAAACAGCGGGAAGATCACGATTGGCTGCCAGGATATAAGCAAGATGAAGTGGTCTGATTTACGGTCCATGTTTGGGATGGACCGGCTGATGCAGGGGCGGACGGCTTTTGTTATCGCCCACTGCTTGTCAACGATCAGGGATGCAGACAGCATCATCGTCTTGAAGGACGGGGATATCGTTGAAGTTGGCAACCATGACAGCTTTATGGCAAAGAAGGGCTTTTACGCCGATCTTTACCAGTTACAGTTTGAACATGGTGAAGAATAAGAAAAAAGCAAATCATTTTGGATACATTAAAAGCCACCAAGCTTAAACTTGGTGGCTTTTGCTATTTCACGCTTCTGGTCGCGATAAAAGTCGGGATATTCAATTCGTGCAGGCGGCCTTCGCCATTGGTATCTTCATAGAGATTGGTTAAAGTAAAGCCAGCCTCCAGCTGGCCGCCAATCTGTTCATCCAAGGTATGAGAGAATTGGACGCCATAATCATCTTTTTCCAGCTGCTGCATCTGGTCAGGATTTTTCAGCGGATTAAAAGGCAAAGAGTTGACGACATACTTTTCATCTTCACTGTCAAACAGGTAGTTGATCCCGTTGTCCAGGCCAACCAGGAGTACCCCACCCTTTTTCAAAACCCGGTAGCATTCTTTCCAGATCGGCTTAACTTTTTCAACGTAGCAGTTGGCAACTGGCTGGATAATCATGTCAAAGCTTTCGTCAGCAAAAGGCAAAGGCTGGGTCATGTCGGCTTTGACAATGTCGATATCGTAGCCTTCGCGCTCTGCAACCAGGCGCTCGCTTTCCAGCTGCTGGTCAGAATAGTCCAGGACTGTGCATTTTGCCCCCAAGGCAGTCAAGATTGGCATCTGCTGGCCACCCCCGCTGGCTAGGCCAAGGACTTTTTGGCCGTGTAAGTCACCAAACCAGCTGTGCGGGGCATATTTAACCGGGGTCAACTTGATCTCCCACTTCCCTTCTATAGCAGCTTGGAAGGTGTCGTGGTCAATTGCCTTGCCCCATTCCCAGCCTTCTTTGACCCAGCGGTCGATCGTTTCAGAGTTTATATCTTGATAGTTCATAATTGTTTTTCCTCCACGTAATTAATACTTTTAGTTTAACACAGCGTTAAAATTCTTTTCAGCATTTGTAACTTTGGCTTAACTTTTTTGCCATTTGCTGTTGACTTTCTCAGATTTAGGATTAAGATAAAAGACATGAAATCAAAACAACATTGCTTTGAAAAGGAAAAGTAGTTTTGGCGAGACCTGCAGAGAGCTTCTGGTTGGTGTGAAGAAGCGGTCAGACCAAGTGCGAAAATCACCTTTGAGCGGAAACTGCGAGATTAGTGGTTTTGGGGTCCGCCCCTTAAAGCGGCAGCGCATTATCTGTGCGTGAAGGCCTAACGGCGAAAATAGGTGGTACCGCGCTAATAGCGCCCTATTGGATCGATTTGATCCAGTGGGGCGCTTTTCTTTTCCCTGAAAGATGAAAAGAGGAACACAAATGAAAGTTAGAAAAATGGCAACAGTTGCATTACTTGGCATGTCAGCTTGCACGTTGGCGGCCTGCGGCAATAGCAATTCCCAAGCATCCAATGGCAAGACAAGCCTGAACTTGATGGAGACTGATGTAGTCAGCTCCCTCGATACCTCAGTGACTGCCTCAATCCCCCAATGGGACACTTTGGTGCAAACTATGGCTGGCCTTTACCGGTCAGATAAAAATGACCAGCCAGTTCCCGCGGTTGCCACTAGCTATCATAAGTCCAGTGACGGTAAGACCTATACTTTTAATCTGAGGCACAATGCCAAATGGTCAAACGGTGATACTGTAACCGCGCAAGACTTTGTAACAGCCTGGCGTAAAGGCGTTTCTCCCAAAGCAATGTCTGGCTATAACTACATCTTCAGCAACATCAAGAATGCTGACCAGATCTCTCAAGGCAAAAAGGCGGTCAACAGCTTAGGCGTCAAAGCCGTTGGCAAGTATAAACTGGTCGTGCAGCTTGAAAATCCAGAACCGACCTTCATCGACAAGATGGTTATGCCAGCCTTTTACCCGCAAAACACCCGCCTTGTTAAAAAATATGGTGCCAAATATGGTACGGCTGCCAAGTATACCGCTTTTGACGGGGCCTTCAAGGTCACCAAGTGGACCAACACCAGCGAAAAGTGGACTGCCGTCAAGAATCCACACTACTACGCTAAAAGCGCGGTCAAGCTGCAAAAGCTAAATTACCAAGTCGTCAAGGATTCAAACACTGCCCACCAGCTCTTCCAGCAAGGCAGCCTAGATGACGCTGTAGTTTCAGGCACGACGGCACAAGGTCTGCAAAACAACAAGAACCTTTACCACCTCTACCGGTCAGGTAATAACTTCGTAAATCTGAATATGGCTAAGGGTGCCGTATTGGCCAACAAACAACTCCGTCAAGCCCTCTACTTGGCTGTTAATCGTACTCAGCTGTCTAAAAAGGTTTTAGCAGATGGTTCAAAGCCTTCCTACACCTTCTCAGCACCAAATGCCGCAAAGGATCCAGCCAGTGGCAAGGACTTCGCAACAGCAGCGCAGCCAAAAGAAACTTACAATGTTGCCAAGGCCAAAAAACTCTGGCAGGCCGGCTTAAAGCAACTGGGCAAGTCAAAAGTTGAGCTGACCCTGGTAGCAAGTGATACAACTACCGACAAGAATGTCAGTGAATTCCTGCAGTCACAGCTGGAAAGCAAGCTGCCAGGACTTAAAGTGACTGTCAAGAATCTGCCATCCAAGTCCGCTTACAACTTGGTTGCCAATGGCAAATATGACCTTTACCTTTCCCTGTGGCTCAACGACTACGCTGACCCATACAGCGAACTGCAAACCTTGGAAAAGACTAACAGCCACAATTACGGTAAATACACCAGTGCTGCCTACAACAATGAGCTCAGCCAAGCCAGAAAAAATGCCGCGACCAGATCAGTCTACTTCAGTCACCTGTTAAAGGCACAGGAACAAATGAACCAAGATTACCCTGTTCTTCCTCTTTACACCATGGTTGAAGACCACCTGGTAAACTCCAACTTAAAAGGGGTACTTTGGCACAAGGTTGGCATGGTCGACTACACGAGAGCATACTTCAAGTAACAAGTGAATTTATGACTGAAGGAGAAAATATCATGGATCAAACGAGAATCGTTACTTTAGACAATGGCTATCACCTTTTTACCCGCAAGGTCAATGAAGGACCGGTCAAGTTGCTCTGCGTGCACGGCGGGCCTGGTGACAACCATGAAGACTTTGACAATTTCAAGGCTGGCTTAGCCGGCAAAGGAGTTGAGGTCTACTCTTATGACCAATTGGGTTCATACTGGTCAGATCAGCCAGATTTTTCCAAAGAGGAAAACCGTAAGTATTTGAACATTGACTACTTTGTTGATGAACTTGAGGAAGTCCGCCAGAAGCTCGGTTTGGAAGACTTCTACCTGTTAGGCCACTCATGGGGCGGCTTACTGGCACAAGAATATGCTATAAAGTATGGCCAGCACCTTAAGGCCGTTATTATTGAATCCATGATTGACAACCTGGATGAGTACACCGTCAACATCAACCGGGAAAGAGAAGAAATGTTCAGTCCGGCCCAAGTGGAATACATGCGTGAATGCGAAGCGGAAGAAAATTTTGACGATGCCATGTACCAGGAACTGGTTGCCAAACTTTACTCTGTTTACCTGATCCGGCACCCGGAAAATGGCAGCCGGCACGTTGTCAGCACGACGAATACTCAAGTCTACAATTACTTCCAAGGCAATAATGAATTCATGATGGTCGGCAAGTTAACTGAGTGGGATTTCAGAGACCGTTTAGGGCAGATCACCCTCCCTACCCTCTTAACGGTCGGCGAATTTGACACCATGCCCCTTGATGCCGTCCGCCGGATGCACAAGACTTTGAAAAACTCCCGGATGGTTGTGACGCCAGATGGCGGCCACTGCCACCACGTCGATAATCCTCAGGCATTCTTTTCTTCCTTATATAAGTTTATCAGTGATGTTGAAGCTGGAAAGTTTGCGGAGGTAAAATAACAGACATGAAAAAAGATCGTCACGATTGTGGCGATCTTTTTTGCTGCATTAACTATTGCTGTTTTTTTCAACGATAAAAGGTTGCAGGGCCTCAGCTAATGAACGCAGGTTACGAGTTTGGATGATAACCTTGCCATCCCCGGTAAAGTGGTTGACCAGGCCTTCACCTGAGGTAAAGCCAAACATCCCCGACGCTACTTTTATGTCGTAATCAAGATTTGCATCCCAGGCAATGACGTGTTCATTGTCAATTGAGATCGGCTTATTGCTAGTCACGGTCAGTTCTACCAGGTCACCAAAGGCGTTAACTAACATATCGCCTTCGCCTTCAGTCTGCATTACGTAGAAGCCACCTGTTCCCCCAAAGGCTGCCTTGCTAAAACTTTGACTTTTCATCTTGTAGCTGACGCTGTCGTCACTTGCCAGAAAGGCGCCGGTGTTTAAGCAGTACTGCTGCTTGCCAACGGAAAGCTTTAGAATCTTGCCAGGAATTGCCGGTGCAACCCCGATTTGTCCGCCGTCCGCATCACCAGTTGCCTGGGTGATAAACATGCTTTCACCACTGGTCAAGCTCCGGCCAATCGCGCCGAGCAAGCCGCCCAGGCCCTTCTTGCTGGAGTTCATCTTACCGGCGATAGTGACGTCTTTCATGTACACCATGGCGCCGTTTTCGACTTTAATGCTTTCACCCTTATCAAGGGTTACAGTAGCTAATGGGCAGGTATTCCCGCCGCTTAATTCGTACTTCATGATGTCCCTCTGCTTTTCTATTGCCTTAGCAAAATCTGATATTTATGCCAAAAATTCTTTTCTTGTCTACATTATATTAAGAAAGGGCTTTTCCCGCAAGAAAATCATTGTTAAAAAATTAAGAAAAAAAGAGAATTTATCTTTATTTTTCTAATTCGCTGAAATCTGGTTCAAAGTAGTCCAGCAAGGTAAACTGCCCGTCTTCATACTTGAGTCTGAGGATAGTGCAGTTCTTTATCCCGTGCGGCAAAGGCTGCTTGTAGTAACGTAAAAAGCAAGCCATGGCACCTCCGTGCGATACAGCCAAAACGAAATGGTGGTCTTCTTGCTCCATCACTTGGCTCAAGGTCTTAGCCATTCTCTCACTGACTCCGTCTTGGCTTTCTCCGCCATACTTAACAAAAAAGTCGTCATAAGGCAATGGCGGGTTCAAAAAGTCGTCCATCGCTTCAAAGCAGCCAAAATTCCATTCCTTGATCCCCTTGAGCCGGGTATAAGGCAGCTTGCCGCCAGTAACTAGTTCCAAGGGTGTCACAAGCCCGCTCACTCGTGCTGGAATAGCAGTGGTCCAGCTTGAGCTTATTGTCTGTAAAGTAGCGGCCAGCTATCTTGGCCTGGTTGATCCCCAATTCAGTTAAAGGTGAGTCGCACCAGCCTTGGATCTTGTGTTCAAGGTTGAATAAGGTTTGTCCGTGCCGCATGAGATATAATATCTTTTCCATCTAGTTTGCCCCTTTCCGCGTTTCTATAGCGCTTTCAAAGAAAATTATAGCATTTTTTGAAAGCTAATGTAAAATCTTCGGGAGACAGAGTAGCGTAAAGCTTTAACATATCAAGCTTCTTACACTTTTTCTACTTAGTAAGAGCAGACTTATAGGTCAGACTGAATTCCACTTGCCCCCTCTTTATTTTCTTGACCTTTTCCCATATTCTGGATCCGAAGCGATAGAATCATTTGGATTCAAGTTGGAGCGAGAAAACAATCATCTTACTGCCTACCAGGAGCGTTTGCCAGAAAAGCAGGCAGCCTATGAAGATTTGGATCATGAGTATGCAGCAGTAAGTGATCTGTTGGAAAAACTGAATTTAACTGAGAAGGTCAAGGATGCATCCCCTAACGACTGGAACAGTGAGCAAGTCAAGGCAAGCAACCAAAATAAGGCTAACCTGGCTATGATTGCTGTTAACAGCATTAACGGTGAAATAGACTACCGGGTCGACAACAGCAAGCATTTGGAATTTGAAGACATTGAACTTAGTGACTACCTGCTCGTTCAAGTCCAAAACTTGTTGCATGAAATTGCGGTGGTTCACTACTACTACGGTGAACAGGAGTTAGAGCTCAGCAAGCTCTATGACGATATCCGCCAGCAGCTGGAATCCTTCCAGGCTTCAGCTGATGATGAAGTTCAGCGCCTGGCCCGCTACCTTAACAACTCGACGATTCTGCAAAAGATCCGCCAGGCCACTGCCGAAGCTACAACTTTGACCAAACAGATCAGCAAGTCCTTGAAGGAAAAGGAACAGACAAGTCACATCTCCTTCTATACCAGCTTCAGTGAAATCCCTGACTACAGAAAGGACTACCTGGCTGCTTTTGGGAACACTTCTATCGACAGTCCGGAAAGCCAAAACGCGGTTACCCTCTTGATGGACCGCTTCTGGACTTATATCAAGGACAATAACCATGAAATGAGCAGAGATGAGCTGGTTGACCACTTCTATGAGGAGTTTGACTACAAGAAATGGTACAGATTTAACATCAGCTTCCGCCGCCATGCTGGTGACGCCCTGGAAAAGATGACTGACCGTAAGCTTAACGCCTTCTCCGAAGGACAAAGAAGCCGGGCGATCCTTGAACCACTTTTGATCGTCTTGGAACTGGACGAAAAGAAGATGAGCAATCCACTTGCTCCGAAGATCATCTTGATGGACGAGTCCTTCTCTGGTATCGATGATGAACAGCAAGAGCTGCTATTGAAGAACATCTACGATATTGCGAACAACTTTATTGCTACTGGCTACAATGCCCGCCTTGCGGTACCAGAAAACAGTAAGGACACGACTTACTTCACCCTGATTGACCACACGGTTGATGGCAAGAATCACTTTATCTCTGTAGAACAGAGTATCGTTAGAAAAAATCGCTAAAAAATAAGGCGTGATTCCGAATTAACGGAGTCATGCCCTTTTGGTATTTAGATTAAACTAGGCATTTTTCTTCATCTGAAGCTGCTGCTTTTGATAAAGTACAGTTAACACAGCCCAGATAATATTAATGATTGCCCAAGCGTTGCTGTACCTTGCATAAGCTGACTGCCCTGGAAAGGCAAGCTGAACTACTCCCAAGATAGCCACAATCACCATCATAGCAGACACTGCCTTGAAAAACTTCGGCCGGTCAATCCAAACAGCTGCCAGAACAAGTGCGACAATCGACAGCAAATTAGCAATCAAGAAAAAGCGGTTAGTAGGGTTGTCTTGCGTTGCGTAACCAAAAGTATAGTTTGGTCCCAAAGCAACTAGGTAAATTGCCATCAAAACCCGATAGACAATCGTCTTTTGCTTCTGTGTAAACAATTTTTCTCATCCCCTTCAATTACTATACAGCAAAGTCAACTTTTGTTGATCAAATCAATTATACATCTTTTCTGTACAAACAATATGTTTTTTAAAAAATATACATTATAAAAAGCAACATCCCCCTTTCATAGGAATACTGCTCTCCTCTATTCAGTTATTTCTTTCACCACGTAGGCTGGAACGCCTGCCGCGATTGTTCTGGCCGGTATATCCTTTGTTACTACCGCGCCAGCCGCGATAATTGCTCCATCACCAATCGTGACGCCTGGCAAAACAGTTACGTTCGCGCCAATCCAAACCCTCTTGCCGATATGAACTGCTGCTGACAGCAGCTCCCCTCTTTTGGCTGGATCTTGCTTGTGGTTCAAAGTGGCGATCATAGCGTGGTGGCCGATCAAAGCCCCGTCGCCAACATGGATATTTTTCCCGCAATCAGTATAAAATGGCGGCACCAGTGCCAGACTCCGGTTGACCTCGCTGCCAGTCAGCTTGGCAAACAAGTCCTGTACCTCTTCCGGCGTATGATAAGCATTATTCAGCTCCATCGTCACCTTCAAGGCTTCTTGCGTCAAATATGAGCAGTATTCCAGTTCTTCTGAAGGGTCAACAATTCTTTTCCCGCTGTTAACATGCGCTAAAAAATCTTCCAGCTTCATTCTGCTACCGGCTTACTTCAAGTACTTGTCAAAGAAGGCTCCCATCTTGGCAAAAGGAATGATGTTCTTTTGGTCGTAAAGGTCAGTGTGGCTTGCCCCCGGGATCAAAAGCAGCTCCTTGTTGTCGGTGTACTTGCTATCCTTAATCATGTCGGTGTAGGCATCTTTTGACATATAGCAGGAGTGGGCCTGGTCGCCATGGATCACCAAGACCGCGTTTCTGATTTCATTGGTATAAGTGAACAGGCGCGTGTTCAGCAAGGATGTAGCAGCCGTTACGTTCCAGCCGCTGTTTGAGTTAAGGCTGCGCTTGTGATAGCCGCGCGGAGTATTGTAATACGCGTAGTAATCCTTGACAAATTTCGGCGCGTCTTCTAGCAGTGGATCAACCACCCCGCCGGCCTTGGCATAACTGCCAGCCTTGAAGTCG
>NZ_AZCR01000021.1:6912-8977 GCF_001433875.1 Lactobacillus delbrueckii subsp. delbrueckii DSM 20074 = JCM 1012 | reverse complement strand
TCTGCTTATTCAAGGCCACTCGCATCTTGTGGCGGGGTTCTTCATTGTCATTCGCGTCAAAGTAGCCGTTGCCCGTCACTCTGGACAAGTCATACATGGTAGAAGTTACTGTTGCCTTGATTCTAGTGTCGATCGCTGCTGTCTGCAGGGCAATCCCGCCCCAGCCGCAGATGCCGATGATCCCGATTCTTTCCGGGTCAACATTGTCTTGAACTGACAAAAAGTCGACCGCTGCCTGGAAGTCTTCCTGGAAGGCTCTTTTGGCCTGGTCTACAATGCCTCAGTTTTTGCTAAAGAACATTTGGGCTACCTGCTTTCTTTTGACAAGTTGGTCGATACATCCCCGGAAAGCGGGATGGTCTTCCGCCCCTTGACGCCAAAACTGGAGACCAACTTATACTTGGTTTGGAAGAAGTATCAAACCTTCTCTCCAATCGCTGAACGCTTTTTAAAGCAGATCAAGAAATCTTTTGGGTAAAAGCAAACAAGTGGCTCTTAACTAACTAATTGTTAGGAGATTTTTCGCATGCATGTTATCATACCCGTAACCAGTAAAAAGAAGGAGAGAAAAAATGAAGGTATTTATCGCCGGAGGAAGCGGCCGGGTGGCAGCCGCTGTTATTCAAGAATTAGTTAATCAAGGTCAGCAAGTCTACGCGGGTTCCCGGCACAAGGACGCGATCGTCAAATTGCCGGGCGTCACTCCCCTCAGCCTTGACCTGCACGCCAGCCCTTCTGAATTAGCTAAGCTTTTACCTGGGATGGACGCGGTTTATTTTTTGGCAGGTTCTAGAGGCAAGGATTTGCTTCAAACGGATGCCTTTGGGGCGGTGAAGTTGATCCAGGCGGCTGAAATGGCCGGCGTTAAGCGCTACATCCAACTGAGCTCAATTTTCGCGGCCGACCCGGACAAGTGGCAGGGCAAGGCAGAATTTGCCAGCTTGACTGACTACTATATTGCCAAGTACTTCGCTGACGAGTGGCTGATCAATAACAGCAAGCTGGACTACACAATCCTGGCCCCAGCTACTTTGGAAGAAAAGGCTTGGACTGGCAAGGTTAACTTTAAGCCTGAAAAGTTTGCCGCCAACCCGATTCCAGACGTTGCCGCGGTTTTGGCCCAAATCCTTGACAAGAAAAACACCTACGGCAAGGTAATCAATATGACTGGCGGCGAGACGCCGATCAGTGAAGCTATTGCAGAAGTTTAAGACGAAAACACCCCCCTGGCACTTGCCAGGGGGGTGTTTTCATAAAATCTGTTACAGTTTGATGATCCGGCCATCGTGGGCCCCGCGGCGGTGGGAGATGGACAGAACTGTCCGCCCGCTGCTGGCGGCATCGATTGCCTTGAGGACTTTGGCCTCCCAGGGATAGGGATGCGGTCATTTCGTCTAAGAGCAAGATCTGCGGGTCACAGACAACGCTGCGGGCGATCATCAAGAGCTGCAGCTGCCCTTGCAAAAGATTGATGTCACTTACCGGCGTGTTCAAACCTTGCGGGAGATTTTTGACAATATCGGTTAAGCCAACCAGGGCTAAAGCCTTATCGATCATCTCAGCAGTAATCGTGTCGTCATATAAAGTGATCTGGTCTTTGACTGTCCCGTCGACCAGGGCAACCCCTTGCTCGTAAATTGCTAGGAAGTGGCGCTGATTCTTGGGATGATCGTCTGGCGAATGGCCATCCAGCAGGATCATCCCTTTTTGCGGCTGGTAGAGGCCCAGGAGAAGTTTGAAAATCGTGCTCTTCTCTTTCCCGGTCCGGCCGACAAAGGTCACATGTTCACCCTTGGCCACTTTAAAGGAGTAATCCTTTAAGATCGGCTGGTCAGGCAAGTAGCCGAAGGTGACGTGGTCAAAAATAATGTAGTCCCCTTCCCCTTTATATATGTCCGGCTTGCTGTCAGCTTCATTTAAAAAGTCCTGGATCCGGCTTATCCCACCCGCGGCATCCTGAATGCTCTGGATTTCCATCCCGATTGATTCCAGCGGTGTAAAGATCTGGCCAACATAGGCAATCAAGGCTACAGCGCTGCCGGCATTGATGCCAAAGAAGGTCTGC
>NZ_AZCR01000021.1:0-6878 GCF_001433875.1 Lactobacillus delbrueckii subsp. delbrueckii DSM 20074 = JCM 1012 | reverse complement strand
TCTTCTGCCCCTGGGCAGCCCCGATCATGAGCAGGCCAATGACGACAGCTTCAATGGTCAAGATGATTGGTGAATACATGCTGTCCAGCCAGTTGGACTTGTTCTGGGCCGGGTAAGATTCCTCAATATATTGGTTGTACTTGTCTTCCATGTAGTCTTCTTTTTCAAAGATATGGATCATGGAGAGAACCCGAAGGGTTTCCTGAATATGGTGGTTGACCTTGGCGATGGCGGCCCGGTTTTGCTTCTGGGAAGCCAGTGAGGCCTTCTGGAAGTGCCGGGTCATGACTAAGATCAAGGGCATGACGATTAAAATAATGAAGCCCAAGCCAATGCTGCGGGTAAAAACGACAAAGAGGAGGCCGATCAGCTGGAAGAGGTCAGCGATCATCCCGACTACCCCCTCGCTATAGAGGCTGTTGATGGTGTCAGCGTCGTTGACAAAGACTGAGGCGATTGACCCGCTCTCGTGATTGGTCAAGTAACCAGTCGTAATGGTGTTGAGCTTTTGAACTAAGGCACTCCGCATGCCGTGGGTCAATTTTTGGCCAAAAATCGTAATGGATATATTCTGGGCTGAGGCAAAAAGGTCAGACAAGACGATTAAGCCCAAGTAGGCCAGGGCAAAAAGCAGAGAAACACCCTTTTGATCCATCAGATGATTGACGATCTGCTCTAAAGCCAGGGGCGGCAAGAGGGAAGTGATGATGCTTAAGATGATGAGTAGGACCATGGAGATGAAGCTCTTGGGATGGTCATGAATGACCTTTTTGGCGATATTACGCATGTTGTTGCCCCCCCTTCAATCAACTTGGCATAGCCGGTGTTCTTTTTTAGCAGGCCCTCATGCTTGCCAACAGATACCTGGTGATCATGGATATAGATGATCTGGTCCAGCTGGCTGAAGCAGTCAACCCGGTGGGTCATCAGCAAGATGACATGGCCCTGCAGGCTTTTCCCGCAGGCCACCTCACCTGTTATACCGATGATTTCATTAGCGGAGGCGGTAAAATTGATGTCCTTGACCGCGGTTTCCGGGTGGCCGTGGTAAAAAGTAGTTACATGATTAAAAGTGAGGTCGTTTATTACTTTCTCTTCCTTTTGGTATTGGTAATGGTCATAGATCGGATCGCTTATTAGCGGGCTGATCCGGACCCAGGAGACTTGGGCTTTTTGGACAGCGTTAAACAGTTTGGAGGCGTGGGAGACTTTGGTGGCGAGTTTGGTAAAGCAGGCTAAGAAAGTCGTGAAGCTGGCCAGGTCCCAGGCCTTCCAGCCGATGTGGAGGACATTGCGGCCGCCAAAGTAGATGATCAAGACGATGCCGAACATGGCAATTGCGTCATGGAGCGATATACGCTGATTTCCTGCAATTGCCGATCAATTAAATCAGGATCCCTAAAGGCAAATCGTGAAATATTGCCATAATTGTCAGTAATAACTGGATTATGATAGTCATCAAACCATTTAATCTGCTGCTTGATAAAGTCGGTCTTTGAGCTGTAATACCCGCCCATAACTAAATATGGCGCTAGAATTGGAAATAGCACTCTTTGTTAGCGTTAGCGCATACATGTAGACTAACTTTTTGTAAAAAACTGTAACAAGATGCGGCAAGACGCGAATAATACGAAAAAACGGCCAGCAACTGAATCTTTCCCAGCTACTGGCCGCTTTATCTATTTATCATACAGCATGGTCCGGACCTGCCGGCCGGCAAGCCAGGCAGTCACGTTTTCAAAAGCCATCTCGGCTCTTCTGTCAATTGATTCTTTCGTGTCAAAACCGACATGCGGGCTGCAGACCAAATTCGGAACTCCGATGAGTGGATAATCAGCTGGCAGTGGCGGATCCTGGTCAAACACATCAAGCCCTGCCTTAATCCGTCCTTCTTTTAATGCTGCAGCCAACGCTTCAGTATCTACGACCGGACCTCTGGCCGTGTTGATCAGAATGGCCCCTTCCTTCATCTCGCCGATCTCTTTTTTACCGATCAAGCCCCTAGTTTCCGGAGTCAGCGGCGTATGAATGGAAACAATATCTGCCTCCCCCATCACTTCATCCAGTGACTTGTATTCCAGGCCTAGGTCAAGGGCGGCCGCCTTTTGACTACGGCTATAGCCGATCAGCTTGCAGCCAAAGGCTTTAAAAATCTCTGCTGTCCGGCAGCCAATCGCTCCAGTACCAACAATCCCAACAGTTTTGCCTGCCAGTTCATGTCCCTGGAGTCTGCCCTTGCCCTCACCAGCTTGCACAGCCTCATTGCCGGCACTGATATTTCTGAGGCAGTCCAAAGTCAAACCGATGGCCAATTCCGCCACCGCGGCGTTGCAATAGCCACCAGTGTTGGAGATCTTGATCTTTTTCTCCTTGCAGGCTTCCAGGTCAACATGGTCAATCCCGACAAAGGCAACTGAGATGAACTTCAAATTCTTATCTGCCCGGATCACTTCACCAGGCAAGGGGTGGTTGGCGATAATCAAGGCGTCCGCGCCCTCGCTCCGCTTCTTCAATTCTTCAGTATCCGTTGAAAAGCTGTCGTAAGCCGTAAATTCATGCCCCTGTTTGGTCAATTTTTCCGCCAGCTTGTCTAAACTCTCCTGGCTAATGCCCAGTGGCTCAAGCAATACAATCTTCATTATTTTCTCCTTACTTTCTACCTTACAAACACATAGACAGCGTAAGCGTCTATATCAAGAATATTATCGCATTTTTATTGTTTGCCTGACAAGGATAGAAATTACTTTAATTTTTTCAGCCTTTTTCTTGACGTTAGTCTACACAGAGACTAAAATCTTAGGTATTGTCCACAAGGAGACTTTTTATGAACTTAAAAAACCACGAAAGCATTTCAGAATCAGTAACCCTGGCCAGCGTCCGGGCGACTTACGCGTATGAGCAATATGACAAGCTCATGGGAATCACCCAGTACGAGAGCATCATTCTATATGAGCTCTTCACCCACCCCCGACTGTCACAAAAAGAGCTCGTCTATAGAAGCGGCATCCCCAAGCAATCCATCAGCAAGGGGATCCACAATCTAGCTGAGCTCGGCTACCTGGAAATCAGCTCTGCTGACCAGGACAAGCGGGTCAAGTACTGCGCCTTGACTGAGTCCGGGCTTGCCTATGCCCGGGAAAAAGAAGGTGAAATCCTGGCTATCGAGAAAAAGGTGATCGACAAGCTGGGCTTTGACCGGGCAGCTTTGGCCTGCCAGATTCTGGATGAGTGGTCTGATCTCCTCAGCAAGGAAATAGCTAACTTAAAGGAGGAAAAACATAAATAATGAAAATTCTCTTGCCGTACTTCAAGCGATATAAAAAAGACGTTTTCCTGACTTTGATCACCATCGTCTTTTCAGCTTTTGCCACCCTCTACCAGCCCCGCCTGCTCCAGCAGGTGCAAAATGAACTACTGGCTGACCAGCAGCAGGCCGTCATCCGGGACACCGCGATTTTGATCGGCCTGGGCCTTTTATCCATTATTACCGGGGTCCTCAACGTTTACTACGCCTCCCGGATCACCCAGGGCGTGGTCAGCGACCTCAGAGAAGACACCTATGCCAAGATCCAGACTTTCTCTCTGGCCAATGTGCAGCAATTCTCCTCTGAATCCCTCAGCGTCCGCTTGATCAACGACATGCAGCAAATCATGAACATGATCATGACTATCTTCATGCAGCTGATCCGGATGCCTTTGATCCTTATCGGGTCAATCATCATGGCCATCGTCACCATCCCCCGCTACTGGTGGGCGGTTGTCGTCCTCCTGGCCTTGATCATGGGTCTGGGCGTTGTGGCAGTCAAGCAAATTACCGCCATGTTCGACAGGTTCCAAATGTACATGGACAAAATCTCCGGCCGGACCGGGGAATTTTTGCAAGGGGTCCGGGTGGTAAAATCCTTCAACCAAAGTCCCCAAGAAATTGCCAAATTAAACAAGGATTCTGACGAATTAAACGAAGTCAACATCAAGGTCGGCTACTGGTTCTCCACCATCCTGCCTGGTGCCCAATTGATCTCCTACCTGGTCATCAGCTTAGTGGTCTACTTGATCGGGACCAGCATTCTCCAGCATCCCCAAGACATTTCCGTCATCACTCCATACGTCAACTATGTTTTGACCATGCTCTTTGCCATCCTGCTGGTCGGCATGGCCGTCATGCAGATTTCCCGGGGTAACGTCTCCTTACGGCGGATCCAGGAAATCATGGACACCCAGCCAGACGTTGTCTTCAATGAAAAAGCCCCGGAAGACGCCTTGGGCGGTTCAATTGAATTTGATGACGTCTCCTTCACCTACCCAGATGGCCAGCAGCCCGTCTTAAAGCACATCTCCTTTGCTGTTGCACCAGGCCAAATGGTCGGTATCGTCGGGGCAACCGGGTCGGGCAAGTCGACCCTGGCCCAGCTGATCGCCCGCCTCTATGACCCAACAACTGGGAAGATCAAGATCGGCGGCAGCGACCTCCGCCAGGTTAATGAGAAGGCCCTCAGAAAGACGGTTTCCTATGTTCTGCAAAAGGCTGTTCTCTTCTCAGGAACCATTGCCGACAACCTCCGCCAAGGGAAAAAGGATGCTACTTCATATGAACTTGAACGGGCAGCGCAAATGGCCCAGGCCAGCGAATTCATCCAGCGCTACGATGAAACTTTTGACCATGAAGTTGAAGAAAGAAGTGCCAACTTATCCGGCGGACAAAAGCAGCGTCTGTCTATTGCCCGGGGGATCATCGCCGGCAGCCCGATTTTGATTCTGGATGACTCAACTTCCGCCCTGGACGCGGAAAGCGAAAAGTTGGTCCAGGAAACCCTGGAAAAGCAGCTGCCTGACACGACCAAGATCATGATCGCGGAAAAGATCGTTTCTGTCATGCACGCGGACAAGATCCTGGTCCTCGATAACGGCCGCCTGGTTGCTGAAGGCACCCACGAGGAACTGCTCAAAACTTCCCCGGTTTACCAGGAAATCTATAAAACCCAGAAAGCCAAGGAAAGAAAGGAGGAACTTTAATGTCAGACAAGCAAAAGTCGCTTACTTATTTGACGAAATATCTGAAAAACTACAAAAAGCCGATCTTAATTTCAGTTGCCTTCTATCTGATTGTGACCATCGCCCAGGTCATTGCTCCCTCCCTTTTAGGGCAGACGGTTACGAACTTGTCGGCTTTTGTTAAGGGGCACGGCAGTCTTGGCGTCTTCTACCAGGCCTTAGCCTGGATGGCCGGCTTTTATGCCTTTAACTCCGTGGCTACCTACATCGCCTGGATGATGATGACCCGCTTTAACGCTAACGCCAACAACGACATGCGCAAGGGACTTTTCGGCAAGCTGCAGCGGATGACCATCCGTTACTTCGATACCCACCAGGACGGGCAGATCTTGTCCTTGTTCAACAGTGACCTGGACAACATCTTCAATGCTTTAAACAACGCCTTTTTTGAAATCATCTCCCAGTCCCTCCTTTTTGTCGGCACGATCATCGTTATGTTTGTCATCAACTGGAAGCTGGCCCTCAGCGTTGTGGCTACTACTCCTTTGATCTTGCTCTTAAGCTGGATTATTATGAAAAAAGCACACGTCTACCTGGACAATCAGCAAGACCGGGTTGGTGAGCTTAATGCCTACATCAACGAACAGCTCAACGGGGAAAACGTGATCATCACCCAGGGACTCAGGGACCAGTCAGTTGCCGGTTTTAAAAAGGAAAACGCCAAGGTGCGGGAAGCCATGTTTAAGGGGCAGTTCTACTCTGGCATCCTGAACCCGCTGGTTTCCGGCTTCTCGCTGTTAAACTTCGCGATCGTGATCGCCACTGGCGCTTACATGATTATGACCAAGCAAGTCAGCCAGGCAGCTGGTCTGGGTTTGATCGTGACTTTTACTGAATATTCCTGGACTTACTTCCAGCCGCTGACTCAAGTAACTTCCATCTACTCCATGCTCCAGCTCGCCTTGACCGGTGCCAGACGGCTTGAGACGGTTGAAGAGCAGGAAGAAGAAAACACGGTGCCAGACGGCAAGACTATCTCAGGCGTAAATGACGCTGTCCGCCTGGAAGATGTGCACTTTGGCTACACTCCAGACAAGGAAATCCTGCACGGGGTATCAATTGAGGTGCCTAAGGGGCAGTCGGTCGCTGTTGTTGGCCCAACCGGGTCTGGTAAGACGACGATCATGAACTTGATCAACCGTTTCTATGACGTAAACAGCGGTGCAGTTACTTTTGACGGAGTCGACGTCCGCGACCTTAAGTTGGAAAATCTCAGAAGCAACGTCGGGATTGTTTTGCAAGACTCAGTCCTCTTCTCTGGAACAGTAGCTGACAACATCCGCTATGGCAAGCCGGAAGCTTCAATGGATGAAGTTATTGCCGCGGCTAAGGAAGCTCAGCTGCACGACTTTGTCATGACCCTGCCAGAGCAATATGACACGCCGATTGAGAATGGCCAGGACAATTTCTCTACCGGGCAGAAGCAGCTTTTGTCAATTGCCAGAACAATTCTGGTCGACCCGGCCTTCTTGATCCTGGATGAAGCAACCAGCAACGTCGACACGGTTACGGAAGAAAAGATCCAAAAGGCCATGGACAACGTGATTGCTGGCCGGACCAGCTTCGTGATCGCTCACCGTTTGAAGACGATTTTGAACTCAGACAAGATTGTCGTATTAAAGGACGGCCAGGTCATTGAAGAAGGACCGCACGCCGACTTGATCAAGAAGCGCGGCTTCTACTACCAGCTCTACACCAGCCAGATGGCTTTTGAATAAGAGAAACATGCAAAAAGGACACCTGTCATGATATGACCCCCGAAATTAGGACACTAATTTCGGGGGTTATTTTCATGACTAAATACACTAAAGAAATCAAACTTGCTA
>NZ_AZCR01000020.1 GCF_001433875.1 Lactobacillus delbrueckii subsp. delbrueckii DSM 20074 = JCM 1012 | reverse complement strand
GCAAGTTTGATTTCTTTAGTGTATTTAGTCATGAAAATAACCCCCGAAATTAGTGTCCTAATTTCGGGGGTCATATCACTCAGCCTCTTTTTCCAAAAATCCAGTTTAATAGTCGCCGTTCATGATCGTGTTCTTAACGATCACGTAGTCGACCCGCTTGATTGATTCCAGGTCCCGGCCACCGGCGTAAGAGATGGAAGACTGCAGGTCTTCCTTCATTTCTTCCAAGGTGTCAGCGATGCTGCCCCGGTAAGGGACCAGCATCTGCTTGCCTTCAACGTTGCGGTAGGAGCCCTTTTGCACTTCACTGGCTGAACCCCAGTATTGCTTGTAAGTCTTGCCGTCGATCTTGATCACGTTGCCCGGGGACTCTTCATGCCCGGCCAGCATTGACCCGATCATGACCATGCTGGCCCCGAAGCGAACAGACTTGGCGATGTCACCGTTGTGGCGGATCCCCCCGTCAGCGATCAAAGGCTTTCTGGCCACCTTGCTGCACATTCTGAGGGCAGCCAGCTGCCAGCCGCCAGTCCCGAAACCGGTCTTGAGCTTGGTGATGCAGGCCTTGCCCGGGCCAACCCCCACCTTGGTAGCGTCCGCGCCGGCATTTTCCAGTTCCCGGACGGCTTCCGGCGTTGCCACGTTGCCGGCCGTCAAGAAGGTGTCCGGCATTTTTTCCTTAATGTACTTGATCATGTCGATCACGTAGACTGAGTGCCCGTGGGCCACGTCGATCGTGGTGTATTCCGGGATCAAGTCCTTTTCCACCAATTCGTCGATGAAGTCATATTCATCGTCTTTGACGCCTACGGAAATCGATGCAAAAAGTCCCTTCTCATGCATCATCTTAATGAAGTCGGCCCGCTTTTCGGGCTGGAAGCGGTGCATGACATAGTAATAGCCATTTTGGGCCAGCCAGACCGCCAGCTTTTCGTCAATGACGCTTTCCATATTGGCGGGAACGACTGGGATCTTGAAAGTTCGGTTTCCAAACTTGACGCTCGTAGCACATTCCTTCCGGCTCTTCACGATGGCCTTGTTGGGCACCAGTTGGATATCATCATAATCAAACGCTTCCATGCTGAAATAATTGCTCATTTTTTGCCAGCTCCTTTTTAAAGTACCTTTGATACTTTACTGACATTTCCCATAAAAGTCAAGGCTCATTCGAACTATTCACGAACTTTTCGAAAACATTATTCGGATTTCTTGTTGACTAATTGCCCGGTAAATGCTAACCTTTCTAACGTAAGTTCTACGAAATATTCTTTGAGGTGAAAAAATGACATCAATCGCAGTTGTCGGCAGCCAATGGGGCGACGAAGGCAAGGGTAAGATTACAGACTTTTTAGGAACAACGGCAGACCTGTCAGTTCGCGCTAACGGCGGTAACAACGCTGGCCACACGATCGACTTTGACGGCAAGGAATTCAAGATGCGCGTGATTCCATCTGGGATCTTCGCGGCTAAATTGGGCGCCGTGATCGGCAACGGGGTGGTTATCAACCCTAAAGTCCTCCTGGGCGAACTGAACAACTTGGAAAAGAGCGGGATCGACACAAGCAACTTGAAGATCTCCAACCGCGCTCACGTCATCATGCCTTACCACGTAATGCAAGACACTTATGAAGAAGAAGCCAAGGGCAACCTGAAGGTCGGCACCACCAAGAACGGGATCGGGCCAACTTACATGGACAAGGCTTCCAGAATCGGCATCCGGGTCTGCGACCTGATCGATCCGGAAACTTTTGCGGAAAAGCTCCGCTTCAACCTGGAAAGCAAGAACGCCCTTTTCACCAAAGTTTACGGCAAGCCAGCCATGGACTTTGACGAAATCTACAACAAGTACGTTGAATACGGCAAGCGAATCGCCAAGTACGTTTGCGACACTTCCCTTTACGTCAACGACGCCCTGGACAAGGACGAAAAGGTCCTCTTTGAAGGTGCCCAAGGGATCATGCTGGACATCGACCAGGGTACCTACCCATTCGTAAGTTCTTCTAACTCAGTTTCCGGCGGGATCGCTTCTGGCAGCGGGATCGGGGCTAACCGAATCAAGACTGTCCTGGGCATCTGCAAGGCCTACACTACCAGAGTTGGTGCCGGCCCGTTCCCAACTGAACTGCACGATGAAACCGGCGACAAAATCCGGGACATCGCCCACGAATACGGTACTGTTACTGGTCGTCCGCGCCGGGTTGGCTGGTTTGACTCAGTTGCCCTCCGTCACGCTAAGCGCGTAGCCGGGATCAACGCCTTGAGCTTGAACCTGCTGGACGTCTTCAGCGGCTTTGACAAGATCAAGATCTGCGTGGCCTACGACTTAAACGGCAAGCAAATTGACTACTACCCAGCCAGCTTGAAGGAAGTTGAAGCCTGCCAGCCAGTTTACGAAGAACTGCCAGCCTGGGAAGAAGACATCACCGGCGCCAAGAGCTGGGAAGACCTGCCAGAAAAGGCCCAGGCCTTTGTCAAGCGGATCAGTGAAATCACTGGCATCCCTGTCGTGACTATTTCTGTCGGCCCAGACCGGGAACAAACCATCGTTTTGCAAGACCCATGGACTCTGTAAGACGGTAAAAAATATCAACACAAAAACCGTTTCGCCTGGCGAAACGGTTTTTCTTGTCTTTATATTTTCTTCTGCTGTTTACTACTTGACCGACAAAATGGTCACTTCATAGTCCCCCATTGGGGCTTCAACCGTCACCCGGTCTCCGGCCTTGTGCTTCATCAAAGCGTGGCCCAAAGGCGAGTCAAAGGGCAGTTTTCCGTCCCCTACGGCCTCTTCCATCCTGCCGACTATCCGGTATTCTTCGACCTCCTGGTCGTCTTCATAGCGGATTTCCACCTGCTTGCCCAGGTTGACCTTACCGTCGTTGACCGTTTCGATGACTTCCGCGTATTTCAGCTGCTTGTTCAAGTAGCGGACCCGGCTGTCCAGGTGGCGGAGTTCTCTTTTAGCGGTTGAATATTCAGTGTTTTCGGACAAGTCGCCCAGGGCCCGGGCCTCCTTCAGGTTCTGCACCCGGCGGGGCCGGTCAGCCTTCAAGGCCGCGATCTCGTCTTCAATCTGCTTGTAGCCCTCGGGAGTCATTTTCTGATAATATACCATGCTCGCCAGTCGCCTTTCACTTCTATTTTTAAATCATTATAGCCCGCCCAGGTCTTTTTGCCAAAGATTTTATTTAGCAGTCAAAAAAGCTGAGTGCTAATTACGCCATTTTTCCTAAAAGGGACTATAATATAGTTGTCGGGAAAGAAAGCGGCTCCGCCGCTTCTCTCCCCGCCTCTATTTGTAAAAAGCAATTTGCATAATTTGGTGAAGGGAAGTTTTAGATTATGACTAATGATTTAATGAACCGTTACAACGACTTGTTCGATCACATGGGCGACTGGCTCGACAAATTGGACAGCCACGCTTTC
The DNA here is from genome assembly GCF_001433875.1 of Lactobacillus delbrueckii subsp. delbrueckii DSM 20074 = JCM 1012. Lineage (GTDB taxonomy): Bacteria > Bacillota > Bacilli > Lactobacillales > Lactobacillaceae > Lactobacillus > Lactobacillus delbrueckii. Next base: position 19,567 of record NZ_AZCR01000020.1, on the reverse strand, counting down.
AGAAACATTTTGCAATCAGACGTTGCTGAAGATGAGCACGAATACACCGTCAAGATCGACGTGCCGGGGATGAGCAAGGATGACATCCACCTCTCCTACACTGACGGGATTTTGACGATTTCCGCCCACCGTAGCACTTTCAAGGATGACAGCGACAAGAAGAAGAACCTCTTGCGCCAGGAACGCAGCGAAGGGTCAGTTTCCAGAAGCTTCAGCCTGCCGAACGTTGACAAGAAAGGCATTAGCGCCAAGCTTGACGGGGGCGTTTTGACGGTTACCCTGCCAAAGGTAGCTCCAGAAGAAAACGCAGACACGATTACTATCGAATAAGCCCAGAGTGCTTAGAGAAGCCCGCTAGGGCTTCTTTTTTTGCCCTCTTTAGCGTAAGATTATTCTACAATCATCTATTGCTAAGGGAGATTTTTCATGACACACGAATTAAGCCCCCAGCTGCTGGAATCCTTCAGCCGGGACTTCAACGCTGATCCTAAAAATCAAGTAATTTCTCGGGCCGCCAGACGCAGCGGCCTCTTGGACGCCGCCCACAATCCGGCCGTCAGCCAGCGGCTGAACCGGACTTTTTCCATCGAGCTGGACACTGACAATGTCACCAACCAGCAGCAATCCGGCCGCTGCTGGCTCTTTTCAACCTTGAACGTGGTCCGGCACAATTTTGGCAAGGCCAACAAGGCTAAGAACTTCACCTTCTCCCAGAGCTACAACTTTTTCTGGGACAAGATTGAACGGGCCAACTACTTCTACGACCGGATCATTGCGACGGCTGACCGGCCTTTGACTGACCGGACAGTCCGCGGCTACTTTGACTGGTGCCAGACCGATGGCGGCCAGTGGCACATGGCGGCTTCCCTCATCGCCAAATACGGGGTAGTGCCAGCTTACGCCATGCCGGAAAGCTTCAACAGCAACCACAGCCAGGCTTTGGACATGGTTTTGGCCGACAAGGAAAGAAAAGACGCCTTGATCCTGCGCCGGCTGGCGCAAGCAGGCGACCAGGAAAAGTTGGAGGCGGCCCGGACCGACTTTTTAAGCCAGATCTACCGGATCATGGCTACGGCCTTGGGTGAACCGCCGAAGACTTTTGACCTAGAATTCAGAGACGACGACAAGAACTACCACTTGGACAAGGGCTTGACTCCGGTCCAGTTCTACAAAAAGTACTGCGCGACCGACCTGGACGACTATGTGGTTTTGGCTAATGCCCCAGACCATGAAATGAACCGGGTCTTGCACCTGGGCTTTGAAGACAACATTAAGGGCGGCTACCCTAACCTCTTCATCAACGTGCCGATGGAATATCTGGAAGACGCGGCGATTGCCCAGCTGAAGGACGGGGAAGCTGTTTGGTTCGGCAATGATGTTGGCCGGCAGATGGACCGCAAGACCGGCTTCATGGACCTGGATCTCTACCAGCTGGACCAGCTTTTGGACATCGACAGCCACTTGTCCAAGGCTGACCGCCTAGCTACCGGGATCGGGGAATCTTCCCACGACATGGCACTGGTTGGAGTTGACGTGGACGGCGGGCAAGTCCGGCAATGGAAGGTGGAAAACTCATGGGGCGACAAGTCCGGGGAAAAGGGCTACTTCACCATGAGCGCGGACTGGTTCAGAGAATACACCTACGAGGTCGCCGTGCAAAAGAAGCACGTGCCGGCTGAAATCCTGGACCTGCTCAAGAACCAGCCGATCGAACTTGATCCTTGGGATTCCTTAATTTAAGCAGGTATGTTAACATTGACTTGTTAATATTAAAACAAAAGGAGAAAAAAATATGAGTCATGAATTAACTCTGCAGGAATTGGCGGAATTCAGCGCCAATTTCAATGCTGACCCAAAGAACCAGGTTATCGCCCGTGCTGCCGCCAGAAGCGGCGTGCTTGAAGCATCCTACAATGAACGCGTGACTGGACGCCTGACCCGGGTCTTTTCAACTGAATTGCCAACGGACAACGTCACCAACCAAAAGCAGTCCGGCCGCTGCTGGCTTTTCTCAACCTTGAACGTCTTGCGCCACGACTTCGGCGCCAAGCATAAGGCCAAGAACTTTACCCTGTCCCAAAGCTACAACTTCTTCTGGGACAAGCTGGAAAGAGCCAACCTTTTCTATGAAAAAGTGATCGAAACCGCTGATAAACCATTAGACGACCGGGAAGTCCGCAGCTACTTCGACTTCGCCGGCCACGACGGCGGCCAATGGCACATGGCCATCTCTTTGGTCAAGAAGTATGGTGTCGTGCCAAGCTACGTTATGCCTGAAAGCTTCAACACTTCCGCTACTAACGGTTTGGCCAGCGCCCTGGCTGACAAGGAAAGAAAAGACGCCCTGGCCTTGCGCCGCCTGGCTCAAGCAGGTGACCAGGAAGGGCTGGAAAAGGCCCGCAAGACCTTCTTAAACGAAATCTACCGGATGGTTGCCATCGCCGTTGGTGAACCGCCAAAGACTTTTGACCTGGAATACAGAGACGACGACAAGAACTACCACTTGGAAAAGAACTTGACCCCAGTCTCCTTCTTCAACAAGTACTTTGACGTCGACCTGGACGACTACGTGGTCTTGACCAACGCCCCAGACCACGAATACGGCAAGCTCTACCACCTGGGCGCTGAAGACAACGTTGAAGGCGGCAGCCCGATCCTCTTCTTGAACGTGCCGATGGAATACCTGGAGCAAGCCGCTGTTGCCCAATTAAAGGACGGGGAAGCTGTCTGGTTCGGCAACGACGTCCTGCGGCAAATGGACCGTAAGACCGGCTACCTGGACACTGACCTCTACAAGCTGGAAGACCTCTTTGACATTGACCTTAGCCTGTCCAAGGCTGACCGCCTGGCTACCGGCGCTGGTGAAGTTTCCCACGCCATGACCCTAGTCGGGGTTGATGAAGATAAGGGCGACATCCGCCAATGGAAGGTGGAAAACTCCTGGGGCGACAAGTCCGGGGAAAAGGGCTTCTTCGTCATGAGCCACAACTGGTTCAAGGAATACGTCTACGAAGTCGTTGTCCACAAGAAATACTTGACCAAGGACCAGCAAGAGTTGCTCTCTTCAACTCCTGTTGAACTTGCTCCTTGGGACTCATTAGCCTAATGGGTACGCTGATTATCGTCTGCTTGATCTCGCTCGTCATGCTGGGCCTGGTCATCGCCGCCCTTCACCGAGATTAAGCACAAAAAAACCGCTCAGTTCTCTAACAGAACTTGAGCGGTTTTTACTTTGGACTTAATCCTTGCTCTTAAACTGGTCGCCGGCTAAAGTCCGGTAGAACTCAGCGTGAGCCGCGTTGTAGTATGGCACCAGCCAGAGGAAGCCGATCCCCAAGGACAGGCCGGCCAGAATGTTCCAGCCGATAAAACTCAATTCGAAGAACGAAAAATAGACGAAACACAAAAAAGAGAGCTCGCTGGAGCTCTCTCTCTTTATTTGCTTTATCAAACTACTTCTCGTAGCTTTGGGCAACCTTTTCGTAGTAGGCAACTTCATCGTCAGTACACTTAACAAAGTGGCCTGGACGGATTTCGTGCATGGACCGTTGGTCGTCCTTGCCGTCGCCTTCGAACTTGCCATATTCGTAATCGATCCGCTTCCGGGACCGTTCAATTTCCGGGTCTGGTTGCGGCACGGCAGAGATCAAACTCTTGGTGTAGTCGTGCAGCGGGTGTTCGTAAACTTCGTCAGCACTGCCGACTTCCAGCAGCTTACCGTAGTGCATAACCCCGATCCGGTCAGAGATGAACTTAACCATGGACAAGTCGTGGGCGATGAAGAGGTAAGTCAAGTCATGCTGCTTCTTCAAGTCGATCATCAAGTTGACAACCTGGGCTTGAATGGACACGTCCAAGGCTGAAATAGGTTCGTCGGCCACGATGAACTTCGGTTCAACGGCCAAAGCCCGGGCGATCCCGATTCTTTGCCGCTGACCACCGGAGAATTCGTGTGGGAAACGGGAAGCGTGGTTACGGTTCAAACCAACGGTTTCCAGCAGGTCTTCGACCCGCTTGCGCCGTTCTGCCTTGTCCTTAACCAAGTGGTGGATGTCCAGCCCTTCCGCGATAATGTCTTCAACCGTCATTCTTGGGTTAAGGGAAGCGTATGGGTCCTGGAAGATCATCTGCGCGTCGCGGCGGAAAGCCAATTGTTCGTCGCGGCCATGCAGCTTGGCCACATCCTTGCCTTCAAAGAGGACTTCACCGGACGTTGGCTTGTACAGCTGCAAAATTGACCGGCCAGTGGTGGTCTTACCAGAACCTGATTCACCAACCAGGCCGAAGACTTCACCTTCATAGATGTCGAAGCTGACGTCGTCGACACCCTTGGTGACGGTGCGTCCGTTCTTGAAGTATTGCTTCAAGTGCTTGACCTCTAAAATTTTTTTTCTTTCTTCTGGCATATTCTGCTTCTCCTTTAATCCTTGTCAGCTGCTTGCAATTCCTTGTAGTGTTCCCAGCGACGCACGATTTCATCAGGCGGAGTAACCTTTGGCGCGTCTGGGTGCAGGAGCCAGGTAGCAGCTTGGTGGGTTTCTGAAACCTTGAAGAACGGCGGCTTCATTTGCGCGTCGATCTTCATCGCGTACTTGTTTCTCGGGGCAAATGGGTCGCCCTTTGGCGGATCAAGCAAGTCTGGCGGGGTCCCTGGAATTGATTCCAGCTTTTCACTGGTCAGGGTCGGCATGGAGTTGATCAAGCCCCAAGTGTAAGGGTGTTGCGGGTTGTAGAAGATTTCGTCAACCGTCCCCTTTTCCAAAAATTCCCCGGCGTACATAACATTAACGCGGTCAGCCATCCCGGCAACGACACCCAAGTCGTGGGTGATGAAGATGATGGAAGTCTTGACCCTCTTTTGCAAGTCCTTCATCAAGTCCAGGATTTCAGCTTGCACAGTAACGTCCAAGGCAGTAGTTGGTTCGTCAGCCAAAAGAATTTCCGGTTCACAGATCAAGGCAATGGCGATAACGATTCTTTGCCGCATACCACCAGAGAATTGGTGCGGGTATTGGTTGATTCTTTCTTCAGCGTTCGAAATACCAACGGCCTTCATCATTTCCAAGGCCTTAGCCCAGGCTTCCTTCTTCGAAGCGCCCTTGTGCTTGATCAATGGTTCAGCAATCTGCTGGCCGATCTTCATGGTCGGGTCCAAAGAAGTCATTGGGTCCTGGAAGATCATGGCGATCTGGTTACCACGGATCTGCTGCCATTCCTTTTCGGAAATCTTCAGCAGGTCCTTGCCGTGGAAAAGGATTTGCCCACCCATGATCTGGGAGTTCTTGGCCAAAAGGCCGATGATGCTCCGGGTGGTAACGGACTTGCCTGAACCGGATTCACCAACGATCGCTAAAGTTTCACCTTCATCAAGGTGGAATGAAACGTCACGAATGGCCTTAACTTCACCAGCGTAAGTGTGGAAGTCAATCTTTAAGTTTTTAACGTCTAAAATTCTATTTGCCATATGTTCGTCTCCCTTATCTTTGACCCTTAGGGTCGAAGGCATCACGCAGACCGTCACCGAGCAGGTTAAAGGCAATCATCAAAACGCAGAGGACTGCTGCTGGGTACCACATTTGGTATGGCAGGAACTGGAAGTTCTTCTGCCCTTCGTTCAAAAGCACACCCAGTGAAGTTTCAGGCGCGGAAATACCGATACCGATGAAACTCAGGAAGGCTTCGAAGAAGATGGCACTCGGGATGGTGTACATGGTTTGAATGATGATGATACTGGACAGGTTTGGAATCAGGTGCTTGGTAGCGATCTTAAAGGTTGATTCGCCCAAGGACCGGGCTGCCAGAATGTATTCTTCATTCTTCAGCGACAAGGTCTCGGCCCGAATCTGCCGAGCCATGGTCGTCCATGAGGAAATGGCCAGGGCCAAGATGATGGAAGTGATGCCGGGCTTTAAGACAACCAGCATCAAAACAACGATAACCAGGGTAGGAACTGAAGAAATGATTTCGATAATCCGTTGCATGATGTTGTCAGTCATGCCGCCCTTCCAACCGGAGATGATCCCGTAGGCAACCCCGATGGCCAGGTCGAAGAAGGCCGCAACCACGGCAACGATCAAGGAGATCTTGGTACCGTAGATGATTCTTTGAGCCAATGACCGGCCCAGGTAGTCGGTCCCGGCAACGAAGTACTTGCCAGCTGGCACTGAAGCGTAAGCATCAGTCCAAACGCCGTTTTGCTTGATCTTCCCGTTCAAGCCGTTGAGCCAATCAAAGCCCTTCCACTTGGCCGGGAGGTTGGCGTATTGCGGAGCTGACTTAACCAAGCTGGAGTTGTTGATCCAGAAGCTGGAACCAAAAGCGATAACCACCATCACGATGATGATCACAGCGGAAATCATGGCTGCCTTGTTGCTCTTGAATCTGATCCACACGTTCTGCATGAAAGAAAGTGAGGGACCAGAAATGTGTTCCGCGCTTTGCGTGTCACCCTTTTCCACGTGTTCAAAGGATTCAGGTGTGATCTTTACGTTACTTGCGTCTTGATCCATTGATTTTAACCTCGCTTTCCGTTAGTCAGTCAGTCTGATCCGTGGGTCGATCAGACTGTACACGATGTCAGTGAGCAGCAGGATTACCACCAAACCGAAGCAGTAAACCATACTTACACCCATGATGGTCGGGTAGTCGTTAGTCAGGATTGACTTGGTGAACTGTTCCCCGATCCCAGGAATGTTGAAGATGTTTTCGATAACCATTGAACCAGTCATCAAAGCAACGGCGTATGGCCCGATCAAGGTAACCAATGGAATCATTGAGTTACGCAGGGTGTGCTTTCTGATGACTTCGATCCGGCTAAGACCCTTGGCCTTGCCCAGTTCAACGTAGTCGGAACTCAAGGTGTCGACCATTTCCGTTCTGATAAATCTGGCTGTTTCGGCCAGCGGCCCTACCGAGAGGGCGATCGTCGGCATGATCGTCTGTGCTGCTTCACCCCAGCCGGCGATTGGGAACCAGCCCAGCTTCAAGCCGATGTAGTATTGAAGCAATACCGCCAGAACGAAGTTAGGAACCGACTTACCGATGATGGAAACGATCGTCGCGGTGGAGTCGATCCAGGTACCTTGGTTCACGGCAGCGATTGAGCCGATGATGATCCCCAGGATAATCCCGACAACCAGAGCTTGCAGACCCAATTGAGCAGAAGCGCCCAAACGCGCCCCGATCAAGCTGGAAACAGGCTGGTTGCTGTATTGGAAGGAAATCCCAAAGTCACCATGCGCGGCGCCAGCCAGGTAAGTGATGTATTGTTCAATAACAGGTTTGTCCAAGCCGTATTGCTTGTTCATAATTGCCTTTTGGGTAGCCGTCATCTTTGCTTCGTTGGCGTACGGAGAACCTGGCATCATCTTCATTAAGAAGAAGGTAATCGTCGCAACGAGGAACAAAGTGAGGATCATGTAGAAAATACGTTTTAGTAAGTATTTAGCCATAGTATTGCTCCTTACACTTTTTCGCTTTAATCAGCATTACATTTTTAATATTTTTCTTATTATACCAAAAAATAAAGAAATTACCATACGATGATATAAAACTGTGCCCCTAAAAGTCAAGCACTACGGGCTTTTTGTCCGTTTTTCCCATCATTTGGCAACTAACTTAAACTTTGCTTTTTCTTTTTTGAGTCTATCTGGAACTTAGACTGACCTTTTTTAAAATAAGTGTTCGGCTAAGATAAAAATATTAGTCTTTTTTCCTGTAAAAACTAATTTTCTTAACTTTCAGCCAGCAGACATCTTTAGTGGCCTCCCTCCTTTAGCCCAAAAAATATCTTATTCCCGGATATAAATCCCGAAATAAAGAAAAAGTTGAGCGTTATTGCTAACGTCTCAACTTTTAATTATATATACCACGGTTAAATTTTAATTTTTAACCGCGTAAGTTGTCTTAAAGTCTGGGTATTCGCCGTTGAAGACCAGGTTCTTGATATTTGGTCTGATCATCCAGGCCTGACCCATGTGGTAAAGCGGGCTGATAGCTTCCTGGTCGATTAGGATCTTTTCCGCCTTGAGCAGGGCCTTGCGGCGCTTGGTCTTGTCCATGGTCAAAGAAGCCTTGACTGCCTTGTCGTATTCCTTGTTCTTCCACTTGCCGAAGTTGTAGGTCTGGCCAGACTGCATGTAAGCCAGGAAGTGGTATGGGTCTGGGAAGTCACTGGTCAAGCCGCCTAAAACGACGTCAAATTTATTGGCAATTTGGCGGGAAACCCGGGTCGTCTTTGGCAGGTTGTTGACGGAAACGGTCATCTTGCCGCCAAAAGCCTCAGTCAAGGCACTCTGGATGAATTCCGTCTGCTTCTTGTAGCTGTCGTCGTCGTCAGCCATCAGAGTAAAGGAAACCTTCTTGACGCCCAGTTCCTTCAAGGCCTTCTTGAAGTAACTGCGGGCGGACTTGAGGTCGTATTCCACGTACTTGTTCACGCTGGAGTTGGCACTTTCCGCTTCCTGGGCAAAATTCTTCCCGTCTAAAACCACGTTGGTGGCTGAGAAGGTCTTGGCCTGGGTGTTGTAGGTACCGATCGTGGACAAGAGCTGCTTGCGGTTGATAGCCATGGAGATGGCCCGGCGCAAGTTGACATTACGGAAGATCTTTTTCTTCTTGTAGTTGTAGCAGAGGTAGGTGGTGTTGCCCAAGGTCAGAACCCGGTAGCCCTTCTTGTCCTTCATTCTCTTAGCTGCCTGGGTGTCCAAGATGGCCGCGTCCAGCTTCCCGGTCTGGTAGAGGTTGTAGTCAGTTGACGGGGTCTTCTGGACACTGTAGTTGATCGTCTCCAGCTTAACTGCCTTCTTATCCCAATAATACGGGTTCTTAGCCAGCTTCCAGGTCAGGTTGGACCCAGTCCAGCCCACGGACTTGAAAGGCCCGTTGTAGACGGCATAGACGGATTTGGTACCGTAGCGCTTGCCGTACTTCTTGACAGCTTTGGAGTCCAGCGGCTTCAAGCTGATGGCCGTAACGACCTTAAAATAAGGAATCTTCTTTTCAAAAGTCACAACCAGCTTGTATTTGCCTTCGGCCTTGACACCCAGGCTGGACGGCTTCTTCTTGCCTTCAGAGATCTTGATAGCATTCTTGATGCCTTCGTAGTTGTTGACCTGGCTGGAAGCAGTCTTGGGGTCAACCTGCCGGCGCCAGGCATAAACGAAATCTTCCGCCGTTACCGGGTCCCCGTTTGACCACTTGGCGCCCTTTCTTAAGTAAAAGGTCCAGGTCAAGCCGTCTTTAGAGGTCGTGCTCTTGGTAGCCACGCCCGGAACGGTTTTGGAGTTTTCGCCCAGCCGGTAGAGGCCTTCATAGGTATTAGCGATCTGTTCCTCACTGGCTGTATCGTCGGCCTTGGCCGGGTCCAGGCTTTCCAGTTCAGAAGTGGTCATCCAGTTGATTGACTTTTCATATCCGCTGCTGGACACAGGCTTGGCCGACTTGGTCGCGGTCTTGCTGCAGGCTGCCAGCAAGAAGGCGCCGGATACGGCGACAGTTGCCGTCAGAAGCTTTTTAAAATTACTCACTGTTTTGTCCTCTCTTGGCCAAAAAACTTTTTTGTAAAACACATTTTTAGCAATCCATCAGTATCTAATCATTTTTTCATTATAGAAGATTTCCAGGCTTTTGACAATTCTAAATTTACCAGCAAAGAGAAATAGCCAGAATTGTATATAGCAAAAAGAAAACGGAGCCAGGGCTCCGTTTTCTAAAAAATCTGTCAGCTTAATTTGCTGCTTTCCAGACTACTTAAACTACTTGATGTAGGCTTCCTTGAAGTTGTAAGGTGAGCCGGCACCGTTGAAGACAACGCCCTTGACGCTGGTCTTAACCAGGGTAGCTTCGTTGGTGTAATACAGCGGGGTAAAACCCAACCCCTTGGTCTTCCAGCAGGGCCCGTTCAGCAGCCACCATTGCCTTCCAGCGGGTTGCGGTTGACCCAGTGGTCTTGGACAGGGAGATGGCCTTACGCAGGTTGGCGTTGGCTAAGTTCTTGTCCTTGGCGATGTTGTATTGCAGGTACTTGGTTGAGGCAAACTTTCTGACAGTCCAGCCGGTCGTCCCCTTAAGCTGCTTGCTTTGTTGGGCGTTCAAGTTGGTTTCGAGAAGATGTAGAAGCCCATCAACAGCTTGAAGTATGGGATTCTCCGGTCCAGGGTCACCGTCAGCTTGTACTTGCCGTCAGCCTTGATGCCCAAAGTGTTGACTGCCTTCTTGCCGGCAACGATCGCGTCAGCGTTCTTGATGCCGGAGAACAGGTAGGCGTATTCAGAAGCAGTCTTTGGGTTGACCGTTCTTCTCCAGGAGTAGACGAAGTCCTGGGCGGTAACTTCATCCCCGTTGGCCCATTTACGCCCTTGCGGAGGTTGAAGGTCCAGGTCTTGCCGTCAGAGCTTTCCTTCCAGCTCTTGGCGATCCCCGGGGTTGGCTTGGCATTGTTGCCCAGCCTGATCAAACCTTCCATGACATTGTTGAACTGGTCAGCGTCGTAACGGTCGGTAGCCTTGGACGGGTCCATGGTCGTCAATTCGGCAGCTTCCGTCCAGGACAATTTTTGTGCCTTGGATGATGAGCTTGACTTGCTTGATGAGCTGCCACAGGCTGCCAGAAGCTCAGCTGAGGCGAGCAAAACTGAGCCGGTAGCGAATAACTTCTCTTTTCTCATAATTGCACCTCGTTTTATTAAAAGGCAAACTTAGATTGTGCTGAAATTAAAAGCTATAACTTAAATATAATTATAATGGGGATTTTTTAATTTTTTACCCCTTTTTAAAAATAAAAACAGGCAAAAAGAAAACGCCTTCCGGCGTTCTCTTCTAAGCTTTAGCTAGCTTGTTTTTACTTGATGTAGGCGTCCTTGAAGTTCCAAGTCCCACGGTTTTGGATGACGTTCTTGACGCTTGGACGGATCATCCAGACATTAGTGTCGTAGTACAATGGTGAGATCCCGGCATCCTTCAGCAGGATGGTTTCAGCCTTGCTCAGATCGCTCCAGCGCTTGCTTGCGGAAGCAGTAGTCTTGGAGTCAGCAACCAGCTTGTCGTAAGTTTCGTTCTTCCACTTCCCGTTGTTTTCTGGGTTGGTTGAAGTGAACAGGTCCAGGAAGGAGATCGGGTCGGCGAAGTCGGCGCTCCAACCGGAGACAACGATGTCAAAGTTGCCGGCAGTTGACCGGGACAGACGGGTCTTGAATGGCAGGTTTTGCACGCTGACGCTGACCTTGCTGCCGAAGGTTGATTCGAAGTTGGACTGCAAAGCTTCAGTGGTCTTGTTGCCGGCATCAGTGTCGTCAGACAGGATCTTGAAGCTGAACTTGCTTACGCCCAGTTCCTTCAAGCCCTTGTTCATGTACTTAACGGCTTCACTCTTGTTCGGGTTAGCCGGGTACAGGCTTTCAGCTGAGCTTGGGATCAGCTTGGTGTAGTCTTCCCCGTTGACGTTGGTCAATTGGGTTGGAGTCAAAGTGTCGGCTGGCTGGTTGTTGCCGCCCAGAGTGGTGGTCAGGCCCTTCCGGTTAACCGCCAATGACAAGGCTTTGCGGACGTTAGCGTTGGCCAGGTACTTGTTCTTGGCAATGTTGAATTGCAGGTAGAAGGTCGCGCCTTGGTTAAGTTCAGTGTAACCCTTTTGGTTCTTCAATTGCTTGGTTTGTGAAGAGTCCAAGGCAGTGGCGTCCAGCTTGTTTGACTGGTAGAGGTTGTAGGCAGTTGATGGCGTCTTTTGAACAGTCCACTTGATAGCATCAAGTTTAACGTCCTTCTTGTCCCAGTAGTATGGATTCTTGACCATCTTCCATGACAAATTGGAGCCAGTCCAGCCAACATGCTTGTATGGACCGTTGTAGAGCATGTACTTGGAAGCCGTACCGTACTTAGAACCGTACTTCTTGACCGTCTTTTCTGATTGCGGGAAGAAGACAGCAAAGCCCATCAGCTTATCAAAGTAAGGAATCCGGCGTTCCAAAGTGATGACCAGCTTGTACTTGCCAACAGCCTTGATTCCCAAAGTGTCAACCTTCTTCTTGCCTGCAACGATTTGATCAGCATTCTTGATCCCGCTGAAGAGATAAGAATATTGAGAAGCAGTCTTTGGGTCAACCGTTCTACGCCATGAGTAAACAAAGTCCTTGGCGGTCAATTCGCTGCCGTCGCTCCACTTGGACTTGCGCAGGGTATAGGTATAAGTCTTACCATCCTTGGAGACCTTTTCGCTGGTTGCCAAGCCCTTTTCCAACTTGGAGTTCTTGCCCAAACGGTACAAACCTTCCAAGGTGTTTGACAATTGGTTGAAGGAAGCCGCATCGGTGGCCTTTGAGAGGTCCATCGTTGGAATTTCGGCTGAGTCCATCCAGGTCAAGGTCTTCTTGCTGCTGGATGAAGAAGAACTGCTATTGCTGCCACAAGCAGCGAGCAACGCTGCTGAAGCCAGAACCGTGGCTCCCAGGCTTAAAGTCTTAGATAATTTCATCTTTTTCTCCTTGCTTTTACTGACTGTTCCAGCGCCTACACAAATTAAAGCTCTACAGCAGCATTTAATGATATTTTCATTATAGTTCTTTGCTTATGCTTCTTCAAGTATTTTTAAGAAAAAGCGCTATTTTATTTCAACAATCTAAATATCCAAAAACAGATACAAGTCAATCTAAAAATACTTATAGGACAAAAAAGAAGAGGCTGAGCCTCTTCTTTTTGCTTGATTACTTGATGTAGGCGTCCTTGAAGTTCCAAGTCCCACGGTTTTGGATGACGTTCTTGACGCTTGGACGGATCAAAGCAGCGTTAGTGTTGTAGTAAAGCGGAGCAACACCGACATTGTTCAGCAGGATGTCTTCTGCCTTAGTCAAGTCGTCCCAACGCTTGCTGGTTGAAGCTGTAGTCTTGGAGTCAGCGATCAGCTTGTCGTAGGAAGTGTTCTTCCACTTACCGTTGTTTTCTGGGTTAGTTGAAGTGAACAGGTCCAGGAAAGAGATCGGGTCAGCGAAGTCTGCACTCCAGCCGGAGACAACGATGTCGAAGTTGCCGGCAGTTGACCGTGACAGACGGGTCTTGAATGGCAGGTTTTGAACTGAAACGCTAACCTTGTTGCCGAAGGTTGATTCGAAGGTTGATTGCAGGAATTCAGTAGTCTTCTTGCCGGCGTCAGTGTCGTCAGACAGGATCTTGAAGCTGAACTTGCTTACGCCTAATTCCTTCAAGCCCTTGTTCATGTACTTAACGGCTTCCTTCTTGTTGGTTGAAGCTGGGTAGAAGCTTTTAGCAGACTTGGAGATCCGCTTAGTGTAGTCTTCACCGTTAACGTCAGTCAATTGAGTTGGAGTCAAAGTGTTGGCTGGAACACTGTTGCCGCCCAGGGATGAAGTCAAGCCCTTCCGGTCAACAGCAAGTGACAAGGCCTTGCGGATGTTGGCGTTGGCCAGGTACTTGTTCTTGGCAACGTTGAACTGCATGTAGAAGGTAGCACCTTGGTTCAAGGTTACGTAGCCCTTCTGGTTCTTCAATTGCTTGACTTGTGAAGCATCCAGGCCAGTGTAGTCCAGCTTGTTTGACTGGTACAAGTTGTAAGCAGTTGATGGAGTCTTTTGTACGCTCCAAGTGATCGTGTCAAGCTTGACGTTCTTCTTATCCCAGTAGTATGGGTTCTTGACCATCTTCCAAGACAGGTTTGAGCCAGTCCAGCCAACTTGCTTAAATGGCCCGTTGTAGAGCATGTACTTAGAAGCCGTACCGTACTTAGAACCGTACTTGGCAACAGCCTTTTCTGACTGCGGGAAGAAGACAGCAAAGCCCATCAGCTTGTCGAAGTAAGGAATCCGGCGTTCCAAAGTGATGACCAGCTTGTACTTGCCAACAGCCTTGATGCCCAGAGTTTCAGGCTTCTTCTTGCCGGCTACGATCGCGTCAGCGTTCTTGATCCCGGAGAAGAGGTAGGAATATTGAGAAGCAGTCTTTGGGTCAACAGTTCTGCGCCATGAGTAGACGAAGTCCTTGGCAGTCAGTTCGCTGCCGTCGCTCCACTTGGACTTGCGCAGGGTGTAAGTGTAAGTCTTACCGTCCTTAGAAACCTTTTCGCTGGTTGCCAAAGCCTTTTCCAGCTTGGAGTTCTTGCCCAAACGGTACAAACCTTCCATAGTGTTTGACAACTGGTTGAAGGAAGTAGCGTCAGTGGCCTTGGACAAGTCCATGGTTGGGATTTCAGAAGCAACCGTCCAGTTCAAAGTCTTCTTTGAAGAAGAGGATTCCTTACTGCTGTTGCTGCCACAGGCAGCCAAGAGAGCAGCTGATGCCAGCACAGTTACACCAACGCTCAAAGTCTTAGATAACTTCATCTTTTTTCTCCTTATAACACATATTTGTTTGGGCTGAAAAGATGGCCAACACAGCTTAAAGCCGTCCCTCAGTCAACACGATAAATTAATTATAATTCTAAGTTAGACTCTTTTCAAGGACTAACTTAAAGAAAAATAAATTTTTGCCGAAAAAATAAGCGAAAAATAACAAGAAAAAAGATAAAAAAGAAGCGGCCGTACGGTCGCTTCTTGTCAAATTCTTTTAATTTTGCTGTTATACCGCTACTTGCTGCTGGTGATGTAGGCGTTCTTGAAGTTCCAAGTCCCCCGGTTCTGGATGACGCCCTTGACGCTCGGCCGGATTAAAGACGCGGTCGTGCTGTAGTAACACCGGCATCCTTAAGCAGGATGTTTTCTGCCTTAGTCAGGTCGCTCCAGCGCTTGCTGGTTGAAGACGTGGTCTTGGAGTCAGCGATCAGCTTGTCATAAGTTGCGTTCTTCCACTTACCGTTGTTTTCAGAATTGGTGAAAGTGAACAGGTCCAGGAAGGAGATCGGGTCGGCAAAGTCGGCGCTCCAGCCGGAGATGACAAGGTCAAAGTTGCTGGAAGTTGACTGGGAAAGACGGGTCTTGAACGGCAGATTCTGGACGGTGACGCTGACCTTGCTGTCGAAGGTGGCTTCGATGTTGGACTGCAGCAGTTCCGCTGTCTTCTTGCCGGAGTCAGTGTCGTCAGCCAGGATCTTGAAGCTGAACTTGCTTACGCCCAATTGCTTCATGCCCTTGTTGAGGTACTTAACCGCCTCGCTCTTCTTGGTTGAGGACGGGTAGAGGCTTTCAGCTGATGATGAAAGCAGCTTGGTGTAGTCCTTGCCGTTGACATCGGTTAAGCCTGGCGGGGTCAGAGTATTGGCCGCCACGTTCCACGTTGTTGCCACCAAGTGATGAAACCAGTCCCTTCCGGTTGACGGCCAAAGAGATGCCTTTCCGGATGTTGGTGTTGGCCAGGTACTTGTTCTTGGCAATGTTGAACTGCATGTAGAAGGTTGCCCCCTGGTTCAAGGTGGTGTAGCCCTTGGTTGACTTCAGCTGCTTGGTTTGTGAGGAGTCCAGGCTGGTGTAGTCAAGCTCGCCGCTTTGGTAAAGGTTGTAAGAAGTTGATGGCGTCTTTTGCACACTCCAAGTGATCGTGTTCAGCTTGACGCTCCTCTTGTCCCAATAGTACTTGTTCTTAACCATCTTCCAGGAAAGATTGGACCCGGTCCAGCCCTTTTGCACGAATAGACCGTTGTAGATCATGTACTTGGAAGCCGTACCGTATTTAGAGCCGTACTTCTTGACCGCCTTTTCAGACTGCGGGAAAAAGACCGCAAAGCCCATCAGCTTGTCAAAGTAAGGAATCCGCCGTTCCAAAGTGATAACCAGCTTGTACTTGCCGACAGCCTTGATCCCCAAGCTGTTGACTGACTTCTTGCCAGCTACGATGGCATCGGCATTTTTAATCCCGGAGAAAAGGTAAGAATACTGGGAAGCCGTCTTCAGGTTAACCGTTCTTCGCCAGGAGTAGACGAAGTCCTTGGCCGTAACTTCCGTACCGTCGCTCCACTTGGAATTGCGCAGGGTATAAGTGTAAGTCAAGCCGTCTTTAGAGACCTTCTCGCTGGTTGCCAGCCCCTTTTCCAATTTAGAGTTCTTGCCAGCCGGTAGAGCCCTTCCATGGTGTTGGAGATCTGGTTGAAGGAAGTAGCGTCCGTGGCCTTGGACAAGTCCATGGTCGGGATTTCTGACGCGACCGTCCAGTTCAAGGTCTTTCTGGTCGACTTGGAAGATGAGGAACTTGAGCCGCAGGCCGCCAGCATTAAAGCAGATAATGTTACCGCTGCTCCAGCTCCTAAAAATTTGGAAACTTTCATTGTGCTTTCTCCTTACTTGTCTATACTGATGATTGACTCACATGTCTAACCAAAAGTTTAATGTTTGTGTTAAAGAAAAGCGAGGATAGTTTCATTTGAAATCCATCTGTTATTTCCAGGATCAATTGGTATAGCAAGGATTCTCGGCATTATTTAAATGTTTCTGTATTTTCTTAATAAGAGGTAAGCTTCTTTAAATTTAATCTAAATCCCATTCATGTCTAAATTCACGGACAAAATCCCGCATGTATTCTGTCCGCCGGCGGGCTTCTTTTTGGGCCGCCCGGCTGTTCATCAGCCCTTCCAGCTTAAAAATCTTTTCATAAAAATGATTGATCGTAGTTTCTTCATGATTCCGGTATTGATCATGGCTGACCAGTTCCATCGGCGGGATTTCCGGATCGTAGATCTTGTCATCGTGCTTGCCGCTGTAAACGAAGGCCCGGGCTATCCCCATGGCCCCCAAAGACTCCAGCCGGTCGGCATCCTGGACGTACTCTCCTTCTAAAGAGAGCCGGTAGTGGCGGTCAATATTTTTGGAAAAAGACATGTGCTCGATCGCGAAAAAGACATTGTCCTGGTCGCTTGCGCTTAAGCCAGCAGTCGTAAAGACTTCCCGCAATTTGGCTAAAACTTCACTTGGGTTTGGGCAAACCTTCTCATCGATCGTGTCGTGGACAAAGCCCGCCGTATAAGCAATATCCCGGCTCTTTTGCCCAGCCTCCGGGTGATCCGCCAGCAGCATTCTTTCAGCCAAGACTGCCACCCGCTTGCCGTGGTAATAGTCATGCCCCGTTCTTTCTTCAGCCAGGTTTTCTTTGACAAAATCCGCGATCAGTTTCCGTTCCATTTTTACCTCCATGTATGCTGTAATTACTTAAACTTCCCACTTACAAAAGTGGGCTTGTACCTTGAAAATTCAATAGTTTAGCCAATAAAAAAGCACAAGGCCTTTGTTCGCTTGATATAATTAAGTCGACCAAAACATCATCAATATCAAACGAAAGGCTTGTGCTATGTCTAGTTTACCATTATTCGATACTAAGAACGAACCTAAAATTGCCCGTTCTGTTGAAAAGTTCTTCAAGGACTACAAAGTTATGGAACTTCTCCGTAGATGTGGGCTCCGCAAGTCCAAAGGAATCCCGCTTTGGTCGATCCTTTCATCTAAAATGCTCATAATGTAATACCTACGAATTTTTGTTATTTTGTCTCTAAGATTTTTAGTGTGTTAGTGTGTTATATATAAATTTATGAAATTCAGTATAGTATAGGGTAGCAATAAAAAATGGAAGAGGGTAATTTAATCCTCTTCCATTACTGACATTTGAAATCTGTTTTGATTTTGATGCCGCAGCTGCAATATATAAAATAGCAGCAAAAAGAGTTTATCTTGAATAAACGATGTTACTATTATCAATGTCTGAAAAAAGGGTATAATATCCCTATATTAGGCTAATATGGCAGCAATAACTCCGTTTTTATTCACGATAAACTCTCAACTCCCTATAATATAATCAATAGTCATTTATATTATTATATAGTTTTTAGAAATTTGTAAACATCTATAGTTAAAATAACAAAAATTAAATTAAGGCAAATAAAAAAGGAGACCCTAAGGCCTCCCCGAAAACTATCTATAATTATTGTAATTATTGTTGTTGAAGTTTCTTCTTTCCTGTTTTCTTGCTTTTCTGCATTCAGGGCATCTCTGAGGTTCGTTATCGAAACCCTTTTCCTTGTAGAATTCCTGTTCACCCTCAGTGAATACGAATTCCTTGTGGCAATCTTTACATACTATAGTTTTATCTTGCATTTAAATATCTCCTCTTCATTATGGATTAAGCTAATTAGGGTTCATATCATATCTCCAAAAATGAAGAGTGAAATGCACAAAAATTGGTTAAGCCATTGATTTACCAATGCAACACATACTATATCATATGATTTAAAAAAATGCAAGAAACATAAAAAACTTTATTATATCTTAAACTTCCCACTTACAAAAGTGAGCTTGTACCTTGAAAATTCAATAGTGTAGCTAATAAAAAAGCACAAGGCCTTTGTTCGCTTGATACAATTAAGTCGACCAAAACATCATCAATATCAAACGAAAGGCTTGCGCTATGTCTACCATCATTCGATACTGAAAACGAACCTAAAATTGCCCGTTCTGTTGAAAAGTTCTTCAAGGACTACAAAGTTATGGAGCTTCTCCGTAGATGTGGGCTCCGCAAGTCCAAAGGAATTCCACTTTGGTCGATCCTTTCATACATCTTCAGTAATGTGTTTCCAGACAGAAGCATGTACATGCAACAGAAGTCTGGCAGGTGTACTGCTGGCTTCTCCAAAAAACACCTACTATCGATTCATGCAGAACCCACATATCAACTTTCGCCTCACTATTCTGCTAGCTGAGAGGATCGTCAATGGGCACCTGAAAGATCTGACTTCTGACCAACGTGCCGATTGCTTCATCTTTGACGATTCGCTCTACTCTAGAACTGGATACAAGAAGACTGAATTGGCTGCCAAAGTATTTGACCACGTTTCGATGACCTACAAAAAGGGCTTTCGGATGATGACCATGGGTTGGACTGATGGATCCTCCTTCGTTCCAATCGCTTCATCACTCTTGTCCTCAAAGAACGATCAGAATGTCATCGGGACGACTAAGAAGATCGACAAGCGCACAATCGCGGCCAAGAGGCGGATTATGGACCAATCAAAGGGGACCGATGTAGTTATCCAGATGCTCGATCAAGCCTTGAAAGCAGGGCTCACTGCCAAGTACGTCATGTTTGACACTTAGTTCTCCAATCCTCATCAGATTGTTCAAATCAGTCAACGTGGTTTGAACGTAATCGCCATGGTGAAGAAGAGCTCCAAGATCACATACGAGTTCGAAGGAAAGCGGACGAACGTCAAGCAGATCCTCAACACATGCAAGAAGCGTCGAGGCCGTTCAAGATATCTCCTATCAGTCCCTGTAAAGGTTGGAGATCCTGCCAAAGATGGTGCCCAGATTGATGCCAGAATAGTCTGCGTAAGAAATCGCTCCAGCCGCAAAGACTGGATCGCTCTCATTTGCACGGACATGACGATCGATGAAAATGAGATCATCAGAATTTACGGCAAAAGATGGGATATCGAGGTCTTCTTCAAGACCTGCAAGAGTTTCTTGAAGCTCGGTACTACTGCCCATACGGCTTTCGTCTTTCTGCGCTATATGTTCATGTCAGCTGAGAAGCGAGATGATGAAGATGATAGGACAATAGGCGAGCTCTTTTCTACTCTAAGTCAAGTGTTATCAACGATTTTAGGCAATTTTATTTTGAAATAAGAGCTCGATCGGGAAATGACTCCT